>NZ_PVWO01000255.1 GCF_003003845.1 Chamaesiphon polymorphus CCALA 037
CCCCGCAACTTGCCAACCTACAGATCTAATTCGGACTACCCTCGAATTACTCGAACCATCGATCCAAAAGCGCAATCACTACCTCAGTACCAAAACCTTCCCACTCGATCGATTCTTGTGTCTCGAACAACTGCTCGGACTCGCACAGGATCTCAATTTCGATCGTCAAGACCTCCAAATCGGTCAACATGGCAAAGAAGACTGGCTCCCAGCGATTATTCGACCCAACGCCGCTTTTGCACGGCTGCTCGGCTATTACATCGCGACGGGGATGGTTTCGCCGTCTGGTAACATTTATCGGATCTTCTTGAACTTCAGCCATCACGAATCAGTCGCCGCCGCAGATGCGATCGCTATTCTCCACGATTTAGGCATCGAAGCTAATCCCAAAGAACGGACGTCAGGAATGGCGGTATGTGTCTCCTCCTGGCTATTGGGACACCTGCTGGTGCGAGTCTGGGGCTGCGGTAACGAAGCTACGCACAAACGCATCCCCGATTTTGTCTGGGAGTGGAACTCCACGCTTCAGCAAGAATTACTCAAAGGTCTGATTCGGAATAATCCCACGATCCCCAATCCTACCAGTGGTGCGGTATCTCAGGGCAAAATCTTTTTCTCGACCTCCAGCCGTCAATTATTCGACCAAGTAATGCTATTGGTGCAAGATCGGGGCATTTTGCCGCAAGTTCACCACCGTCCTGGCTCTGTCGGCAGAATCAAGGGACGAGAATTTCATTACGCACCACTGTGGCAAATCGAGATGCGGCGCGATTGGGCGATGGGTAGCGCGACACTAGTTAGCGAACAGCGTCAAGAACTTGGCGCGGTGGCAACTCGGACGGCAGCCGCGATCGCGACGATGGGGACTGTCAAAATTCAGAATATTGCCACGCATACTGTCGAAACTTGCAATGTTTATGACGTGGAAGTAGATAACACGCACTTATTTGTCACTAGTTCGGGCATTATTACTCATAACTGTGTTGGGGTACCTACCGTCGGCGGCGAAGTCTATTTCGATCCGGCTTATTCTGGGAATCCATTGGTTAATGCCATGGCAATGGGTTTAATGGAAACAGACACGATCGTCAAATCGGGCGCAGCCGGAATCGGCAATCCCGTCCTGTATGTGGGTTCTACTACCGGACGCGATGGCATGGGTGGTGCGAGTTTTGCCAGTGCCGAACTGACCGCCGAATCGATCGATAATCGCCCCGCAGTCCAAGTCGGCGATCCTTTCCTTGAAAAATCCTTAATTGAAGCCTGTCTCGAAGCCTTCAAAACTGGCGCAGTTGTCGCCGCTCAGGATATGGGTGCGGCGGGGATTACTTGTTCTTGCTCGGAAATGGCGGCTAAAGGTGGCGTGGGGATTGAATTCGACCTCGACTTAGTACCCGCACGCGAACCAGGGATGGTGCCTTATGAGTACCTACTATCTGAATCCCAAGAACGGATGTTATTCGTCGCTCACAAGGGACGCGAGCAGGAGCTGATCGCTATTTTCGAGCGATGGGGACTCCACGCCGTCGTTGCTGGTACCGTAATTGAAGAACCGATCGTGCGGATCTTATTCCAAGGTGGAATTGCCGCCGAAGTTCCAGCTAGCGCGCTTGCCGATAACACCCCACTTTACGAGCGGGAATTGATGTCAGAAGCTCCTGAGTATGCCCAAACCGCATGGCAATGGACACTAGACCGATTACCCCCAGCCACCCCCCAAGGTATCGAAATTCAGGGCAAATCCCAGAGCTGGAATGACGTGCTATTAACCCTGCTGGATACGCCCTCGATCGCCTCCAAACGCTGGGTATATCGTCAATACGACCACCAAGTCCAAAATAATACCGTCATGCTCCCTGGCGGTGCCGATGCCGCAGTCATCCGCATCCGTCCCCTCGAACCCATCCAAAATCGTCAATCTACCACCACAAATCCCCACTTAGGCGTCGCCGCTACTGTAGATTGCAACCCCCGCTATGTCTATCTCAACCCCTACGAAGGGGCAAAAATGGTCGTCGCCGAAGCCGCTCGCAATCTGAGCTGCGTTGGAGCCGAACCCGTCGCCGTCACTGACAATCTCAACTTCGGCAGCCCCGAAAAACCGATCGGTTATTGGCAACTTGCCAACGCCTGCACGGGTTTATCGGAAGCTTGCAGCGCATTCAAAACCCCCGTCACGGGTGGTAATGTCTCGCTCTATAACGAAACCTTCGACCCCGAAGGCAATCCCGTCCCGATTTATCCGACTCCCGTCGTCGGAATGGTGGGCATCGTCAATGACATTACCAAAATCTGCGGTCAAGGTTGGCAAAATACAGGCGATCGCATTTACGTCCTCGGTATTCCCGTCGGCTACTTCGCCTTCAAAACTACTTTACTCCGAACTTATCCCGTAGCAGATGGTTTAGAACTAGTAACACTAGGTGCCTCAGAATACCTCGCCACCCTCCATCAGACAGTTGCCGGACAACCACCTGCGGTTAATTTCGACCTCGAACTCAAAGTCCAAGCAGCATGTCGGGAGGGCATCCAACGCGGCTGGATTAACTCCGCTCACGACTGCGCCGAAGGTGGTTTAGCTGTTGCCCTAGCTGAATGTGCGATCGCGGGCAATAAAGGTGCAAAAATCCTCCTCGGCGGTATTGTCGAGCGGTTGGATACGGCCTTATTTGGCGAAGGTGGTGCCCGTATCGTCGTGTCGATTTCCCCCGCACATCAGTCCGAATTTGAGACTTATTTAGCCCAGCAAGTAGGTGATGCTTGGCAATATCTAGGCACCGTCGGTACCCAAACCGATCGATTCCAGATGCTCAGTCTCGGCGAATCGATCGTCGATCTCGATCTCCCTGCAATTACCGATACTTGGGCAACCGCGATCGAACGTCGTCTGGATGTTTAATATGCTAATTGTTTGGAACTAGCAACCAGAACCCCGACTTTTTTAAAAAGTCGGGGTTCTTTCCACTTTGAGTGTGGGAATATACCCAAGGGTAGGAAACCTATTTCTATTGCAAGAAAAAGGCATTTTACGTGATGCGTTTTTTGGCGAAGGGACAAAGATGCTGCATCAATGGCCAGAAGCAGACATTGACAAACAAAATTCGCCTGAATAAAGATTAAATCAGAGTATTGTTTGGATATAAAATAAGCGATCGATTAAAGTGAAACGAATTGTTTTTTGTGATTTTGATGGCACGATTACGGCAACTGAAACCTTTGTGGCAATGATAACTAAATTTGCGCCAGAAGTTTCGGCATTAGTGTTGCCAGAAATTTATGCAAAGCGCGTGACGCTACGCCAAGGTGTCCGAAAAATGCTAGAGTTAATCCCATCTACAAGTTATCCAGAACTGATAGAATTTACGCGAGTGCAACCGATGAGAGCGGGATTTGTGGAGTTTTTAGACTTTTTGGAAACCGAGCAAATTCCAATTGTAATTATTTCTGGTGGATTGCAGGGAATGGTCGAATCGGTATTGCAGCCTTATTTACATCGAATTGAAGCTATTCACGCGATCGATATCGATACTTCGGGCGATTATTTACAAGTAAATTCTCGTTATGAAAGCGGGACGGAAATGGTAGCTAAAGCTGAAATCATGGCTAGTTATCATGCTGATGAATCGATCGCGATCGGCGATTCTATTACCGACTGGAATATGGCAATGGCAGCATCGATTGTATTCGCACGTCCGCCACTGACTCAATATTTAGACGAGCGGAAAAAGCCTTATATTAAGTGGGAGAATTTCTTCGACATTCGCGATGCTCTTATCGACTTGTAGCTAAATTCGATCGTCACAATTCTTCTGGCTAATTTTTAACATTAAAATTTAGAGATAGTTATCGATCGACAACTATCCCAAATTAAGGCAAGCTGTGCCTAGCCTAACTCGATTACTTACAAACCATCAATTTGCTTGCGTAAGGCTTCCAATTCCTCATCTTGAGGACTCATGGGTGCTTTAACGCTATCTTTAGGTGTGGCGGGAGTTGCAGGGGACGATACGCTACCTTGAGGTAGAGCCGCAGTAGGTTGAGCGGAACCGCCGAGCATTTGCTGTTTCATGGCGGCGAGTTCGTCATCGACATCGCTACCAGCCGACAGAGCGGCAAATTTGCTTTCTAGATCTGCACCAGTGAGTTCGGCAGCAGCTTGAGATTTGGCTTCTTGAATGAGGACTTTTTCTTCCATCCGTTCAAATGCAGCCATCGCACTGTTAGTACCCAAACGTCCGACGGCACCTTGCAGTTGCTCCTGAGCTTTGGCAGCTTGAGAACGAGATTTGAGCATATCCTTCTTGGTTTTGGCTTCGGATATCTTGCCTTCAAGTTGGAGCAGACTCTTTTTCATCGTGTCTACCATGCCTGCTTGCCCGTCTAGTTGAGCTTTAAGGCTACTGGCAGTTTCGCTGTAGTTTTTCTTGCGCACGAGGGCTTCACGGGCGAGATCTTCATCTCCTTTTTGCAGGGCTAGTTGGGCTTTGCTCTGCCAGCTATTGGCATCCGCCATCGCTTTGTTGTATTGCTGCTCGGTGCGTTTTTGGTTGGCAATGCTACTAGCAACAGCTTGGCGCAATTGTACCAAGTCTTCTTGCATGTCCATGACTGCCTGTTCCAGAATTTTTTCTGGATCTTCGGCTTTGCTGACCATATCATTGACATTGGCTCGGAGCAGTCTGCTCACCCGATCGAATAATCCCATATTGCTATCCCCTTTATAGTTTCTTTTACAGCAGCTTGATACCTATGGCACGCCTAGTGCTATTTTGACTCGATAGATTTAAATAACTAACCTAGTAATTATGATAACTTCTGGATCTCCCGATCGGGCACTACTAATTAAGAAATTAGTAACAACTGACGCAGCATATCACCTTTACACAGAGCGGGAGTCTGCTTGATTCAACTCGTGCATCCGCAATTATCTGCTTGGTGCGCTTAACCGTCGGGAAACCCGACGAGCGCGCATCCGCAATTATCAATTATCAATTATCAATTATCAATTAACTTAACGTCCTGTCCCTGATGGGCTAGCGCGAAAACCAGCAGGTCTGGAGTAGGCGCGAAAACTCGGTGGTAGGAGCGATTTGACTAGGCTGTCAGCCAATCTCGGTTGAGAAGTAATATTGGTCGTAGGCGGCACGATCTGACGAGTACCAACCCGATTGAATGGAATGGCTGCTGGTGCTGTAGTCACACCTGTAGGTGTCGCGATACTTGAAGTTGCTGCTGTCCGTGCCGCTGTGGCGGTTTTGGGCAGTTCGATGGTATTGAGCGCGCTCAAATTGAGGTCGGTAAACTCATTGGCTGCAAGGTTGGGGCTTTGGATCGATTGCCCGAGCAAATTGGTGCTGGTAGTCGAGGTAGCGAGTTTAGTAGCAGTGAGCGAAGTCAGGATACTGGGATTAAGATAAGTATAGACAGCTCCACCAGCAAGGACGCAAACTGCCGCCGCCGAGCCGATCTTGAGCGGGGTGAAAAATTTGCGTTTGGGAGCGGGTGGAGCTGACTGGGGGCGACGTTCGCTGGCATTGTCGCGATATCCAGATTGAATCTGCCGCAGTAATTCTTGAGATGATGAGGAATATTCATCTTGAAAAGGAGCCATTTCGCCACTGGATCCAAATTTGGCATTCCGGTCGTGAGTTGGTATATTACTCCGATATACCTCGATCGAGCCATAATTATTCATGGCTGGTGTATCTGGACTGTTGGTCGAGGAGGTAATGAGTTTATCGATGATAATAAACCCGCCCTTTGGTGCTGTGTCTGGCGTGGCGACTCGTTCCAAATCTCCGTTATCTTCTATAATGGTGCCAGTTCTATTTGGCTCGACGATGTGGGCGGTGACAATCTCAGCATCAGCATCAAAACCTGTCGATGGCTGTTCCCATGTTTCGGTGCTGGCGGGAACTGAGTGCAGATTGTCAGCATGAGATTCCTGTTTGGATCTAAATCGCATCAATTCGTCTTCTAATTTAATATCTAGACAACTTAGAGCTTGTTGGAGGGCAGGATTGAGACGATCGGATGTACGATGCTCTGTGTCAAAGCTACCGTCAGCGACTACCGCTCGACCGGATGGAGGTATATTCGCACTATCTTCAGATGGGTTGTGGTTCATAACTCACTTTAAACGCAGATATTTCTGGCGATGTCATTTTTAAATACACTAAATTCAGGAGCGATGCTCTTAGATTACCCAAGATCGCGGTCACAGACGACAAGCGATCGGACAAACTAGTGCGGTGAGCTAGTTAGATCTCGATTTAGATCCCACAGAGCGGTTGCGCTGGGCAACAGTCGGCACTGGCGTAGAACAAGTGACAATACTCATCCGTCATTGCCGTCTCCTCAATAGATGTCAAAATTTAGCCGCTTCGTCAAGAATCGGAGATTTGACTGAGATTTCTCAATTCAATCTTACTATTGCTACGTCTTAATATATGTCATTAACGTCGATCGCTTCAATTACATCTGCAATCCAAAACCAGCCGGGATGGGAAGGCGTTCGCGATTGGGGCGCAATCGTGCAGGCGTGGAGCCAGATTGTCTCGCCTGCAATTGCCGAGCGCACTCAGCCCCGATCGTTATCGAGAGGGATATTGACAATCGCCACAAATAGTTCTAGCCTAGCTCATCAGCTCACTTTTGGGCGACAGGCCTTGTGTCAGCGATTCAATCGCTTAGAAAGCGCGCCCTCGATCGTCGATTTGCGCTTTGTCGCGGTAGGATATACAGATCGCAGTGTAGTTACTGCGACCGAAGATCGATCTGTGTCTATCGACTCCGGCGATGTAGTAATTTGTTCCCAATGTAATTGCCGCGCTCGCGAAGGTGAATTGCGACGGTGGAATGTTTGTCGATTTTGTGCAATCGATCTAGGAATTTGCTGTCAAAAAGTTCCAATGTAAAATCTAACTAGTTTTTCGATCTAATGTTATCTATCTTTCGGTATATTTAATAACTTTTTTACTAAATTAAACCTTTTTCTACCATTTAGAATGGGCATAGTGCAGCTAGTCCGGATCTTTGTTTTCAGCGATCCCTAGTACTTTAAGGTAAATTGTTTGCAATATTGACTGTAAACAAACAATTTCCGTATATGTACTGAACACACCAACAAATGTTTCCATACATAAACTGAATCTAAAGACAATATAAAATACCAATTGACTTGGGGATCGCTATAAGCTATGTGGGATCGCCGATTGCTGCCACTTTTGCCGATATAAGCAAGAGTGATAATAGTAATCAAGAGAGAATTGAATTTGATGCTCTCCCCATAGGTATGGCTGATGACTAATCAAAATTGTATTACTTCTGCATGTCGCTACTGTCGTTTTTATCGACCGGAGGGTCTACATGGTGGTGCTTGTCAGCAACTTGGCGTATCCGTGCGGAGTGAGTGGAAAGCTTGCCAATTAGGGTTGCCAGCGTTTGCCAATAATTGGGAAAATGCTGAAGAGTTAGCGACGGCCAATCGCCAGGTAGAATTGCCACAAGTTCGGCATCATCAAGAACTTACTGCTACGGTCGATTTAGAATTGAGTGGAAATTCGATCGGGATTAATAATTAGTTAATTAATTTTAGCGATCGATGGTTGCGATGCCATCCAAATCGGTGCAAGATTGAAGATAGCTCGATCGTTTACTTTAAATTTATAGATCGCAGTTGGTACTTGCCAATGACAGAACCGATCGCCTCAATTACTTTACCACCAGCTACCGACGCGACCAAAGAAGGCGCGTGGCTGCGATCGTCACTTCAGGTGTGGATGGATCGCGAATTTATTCCCGAATCGATTAATTCTGATATCGCCCAAAGAGCCGCTCAAATCTACATCAGACAGCGGATGGAAGGAGAAAACGATCTCGGAAGTCTAGTCATCGCGATCGTGACTGAGATGCAGGCATTTAATTTTCAAGAAAGCTTTTTTGGTGAGTTCACCATCGCCAACGCTGTTAGCGATCTAATTTTAGAAAGTTTGGGAATCGACAACCGTTGTTGCGGGGATTGAGAAGTAGTGGATAGTGGATAGTGGATAGTGGAGAGCGAATATAAGTTCTGTTGCTACTCTCTACTG
>NZ_PVWO01000256.1 GCF_003003845.1 Chamaesiphon polymorphus CCALA 037
ATGTAGAGAGGGTTGTTTAATAGCTTACTTGCATGATAGCCGCGATCGGTAGTGCTATTATTTTCCGGCTGTGGACGACTTAGACTCGGCAAAATAGACAGTCAGCCCCGAAACCCTCATCTTCAGTGGTTTCCAGTGCGGATCGCTAGCCGAGGGAGTCACACCATCTCCTGAGACCGCCTCCAAATCTTTGGGAAACCTTTGAGCCGCCAATCGATCGGGACTGACAAACATCATCAAGCCACGATACCTCGCTTGGATGGCGGGAGAAAGCCCGACTACTTGATTACCATAGTCCCAACCCAAGCCTGTAATCTTAAACTCGCCCAAAACTTGGCGCAATTTGCTCAAACTCGTCCCAATGCCGATTCCTTCTGCTGTTTTCCAAGTGAAATCGTCGATAATTACATGTAGTGGCTGAATTTTTTTGGCATCTTTCCAGGCGACTGTGACAGACCGATTTTTACCTAATCTAACCAGCGTACCAGAAAATACAACTAGTCCTTCTGGCCCATAAACTTTAGTCCCTGTCAGTCGCTGTTTGCCATAGATTTTTACCAGATCCGCATAGGTAGTTTTGGCGGTAATTGCACCCGCGCGTTTGCCAGGAACGATGAGGGTATCGAGTGCTGTAGGTGCTAACGATCGAGTCTGGGGTGCAATTTTGGTTGGTGGGGTAGTCGCGATCGCATTCATCCCAGTTGCCATCCAACATAGACTCGCAGACACCAGCACGATGTTTGTCAGCCGACAGGGCAGGATCGATCTCATCACACTCATAAAAATACTTTAGTCTAGCTAAAACTAGTGTCACAATTGGGAATAATGATCCCATATACATCCAAAATTTCGCTCTTGTCCAGCCAAAATCTGCTGGAAACATTGCTCGTTGACGAACTAGCTAAATAAATGAGTCCGCTGATGGCGGACTCAGCAATCCGATCGGCAGTACCTACCGCTTCGGTCATAACTAGCAACCTGAGTGAATAGCTAGATCTACACCTGCGTAATTCATTTTTCCTGAAACATCTTCTACCCAAATCTATAAATATGTCCGAACTCGATATTAATTTACCCAGTACCCGCCAAATTCAAGGAGCGATCAAAGATAAGATTGAGGTTTCCATCAAATTAGTGACTGGCGATGTGTTTGCAGGCAGAATTGTCTGGCAAGATCCCGATTGTTTATTTTTTACCGATGCTAACGATCGCAAAACACTCATCTACCGTCATGCGATCGCCTACATTCAGCACCAATAGTTCGATCGTCGATTGTGGATTGTGGATTGTGGAGGATGGGGTTTCAATCTCCAATCTCACAACCTCACATCTTGCACCAGTACAAAATGACTGATAAAAATAGCCTTAAAACTTACTCGTAAGTGCTAAAACTGTTCACTGTTCACTGTTCACTGTTCACTAAAAACTAGTAACTCTGTTTTGGTGCAAGATGTGAGTCCACTCATCCACCCATCCACCCATCCACCCCTCTAGCTCCCAACTAAGCGTAAATAAGCCGTCGCTAAAGCATCGGCGTCGCCGACGTTGCCGGGGAAAAGGACGACGGGGAGGTTGGGAAATTGAGGATGGTTGGTGGATGTGACGATCGCCGAACAGCCGGGGAGGATCTGGCCGATCGATCGAGCTGTGGACAAGGCTAATCCCTTGCTGAGGGTGTCATTAGAGGTAATTCCACCTTTACTAATCAAAAAGCCAATATCGTGGGGTAGAGAGCGAATAATGTCCATCAGGAGTGCGGATACTGCTTCACCAAATTGCAGTCTGGTTTGAATGCTGTTGAAGGTGAGTTCTTGGCGGCTGGTGTAGATGGCGGGAGTGTCCCCAGTGGCATGAATATTATCGATTCGATCGCGGATCGAGGCCAATAATCCCGCTCTAATCGAGGCATTATCGCCGACTAGTTGGGAAATATCAATTTCCACGCCGACAATCCCTGGAGCTTCAAGCAGTTTTGCTAATTGATCGGTGGTTTTTTGGACGTGGGAACCGACGATAATTGCCCCTGATTTGCCATCGCGGACGTATGTAGACATATCTGTCGCGGGGATGGGTTGGGGGCCTAAATTGGCAAGCGAAGTCAAGATACTGGCACCGCTGCGAAACAGAAATTTTTTGCCCTGACTGACAGCAGTGAGAATATCTGCTGCAAATCGATCGAAATCGGCTTGGCGTTCGCCATCGACGACGCAACAACGATTGCGCTCCAACTGCATCAAGCGATCTAAACTACCACTCCGCACCTCAGCGAGCAAAAATTGTACCACGCGATCGGCAGGAATTTGACCTTGAGTTTTTTCGGCAACATAATCGGGTAAGTAACTATGACTGAACGCAAATACCGAATCGCGAGCGAATTCAGTCTTGTGGACTGGGGTTTCGACACCATCTACTAGCAGATAATGAATGCTATCGCGCGTAATTCTGCCGCCTTCAAAAAAGGCTGGCATCAAGAAATGAGCGTCAAAACCGCCCAATTCGGCAGCAATGACATCCGTTTCGATCGGGTAATGTCCGCGCAAGGTAGAATCCGACCTACTGACGATGATAAAGTCATCGATCTGAGTTTCGGCTAAGGCGACCTTCAAATTTTGACAGACTTCGGTGGTAACTGCGGCAGCGCGATCGGGTGCGAGTGCGCGCGTATTTGTCAAAATGAAGAAAATCGGCACGGTATCGGCCAACCCTAACTTCAATGTTGGTACATCCCACTGCGTTAAGAGCAGACAACTATGAACCGTCTGCGATCCGGTAGGGTCGTCATCGAGAACAATGATTTTCGATCGATCTGTCATAGTTAATTACCGATTGAAGAAGTTTGTGTGTGTCATCAATATAACCAACTTGTTGGCGATCCGCACGAGCGTTGAAACTGCTCGGGTCGTTCAAAGTCGAGCCGATCCAATCGCACGTTTATTGTCGATCGATCCCCAACGATTGCTCAGTTAGCTCTTAGTTAAACCCTTCATTATTTAATCAGATAACATGTCAAAAAACTTATGGTATGCCGTCGAGTTTTGTAATGCGATCGGCACCAGCCCCAAATTAATAAAAATTCTCGATCGAGAAATAGTATTGTATCGGACAGCCGACGGTCGCATTCAGGCGATCGATAATAATTGCATCCATCGTGGTGCAGCTCTTGCCAATGGCTGGCTCGAAAACGACTGTATCGTCTGTCCCTATCATGGCTGGCAATATCGAACTGATGGGACTTGTAGCAAAATCCCATCTCAAGCCGCTACCGCCACGATCCCCAAGTCAGCAAAAATGACTGTGTATCCCGTTGGCGAAAAATATGGGTGGATTTGGTTATTTTTAAGCGATGGTGCGGCTGAAGAAATCCCCACTCTCCCCAACTTTCCACAGCTCGAATCTGGCACAATACGATCGATTCAAGGTGAGTTTCATTGGAATGCAAATTACGAGCGCGTCCTCGAAAATGGCCTGGATTTTGCTCACGCACCGTTCGTTCATGCGGGAGCTTTTGGCAATCCCGATCGACCAGAAATCGAAGATTTACAAATCGAAAATTATCCAGATGGTGCTAGTGCGACAGTATATTTAGCTGCGATACCTCCGAAAGGTTTATGGAAATTTTTAGTCAGAGGCGAACGCGCACCAATTAAAACTCGCACGGGTTTTTTCTTGCCCAACCTGACATTCTTAGAAGTTTATTTACCATTCGGCCAATTAACAATTTGGACGGCACACGTCCCGATCGATCTGCATACCACCGTCAGTAAATGGATTAATTTTCGGAGCTTTTTTACAGGTAAATGGGCAGATGGCGATGCCTATAAGCGCACGATTAAAATATTCGAGCAAGACCAGCCGATCGTCGAATCCCAACGTCCCCAAATTATCCCCACCGATGTCAATGCCGAATTGTATGTAGCTGCTGATGTGCTGCAATTACAGTATCGAAAACTCCGTCAGCCATCAATCTAGCCGATCGCTATCTTTACTGCTGCGATCTATCTCACAAATCTAAAATTCAAATTAAGATTTTTATCTAATGGTCAATTTTGGTGTTGAAGCCTAAATTTTCGTGACGTAGATTACAGTCGCTGCTAATCTGCGTGCCATAATTAAACTAAGAAGCTTAAAGATAAAGTAACTATATGTAAATAGAAGGAGGAGCAACGAGGATGTTTGAAAAAGTAGTTTTGGCGGTCGCGCTTGCTTGCTCGCTCTATTTAAATATTCAATTCAAGCCACCACAAAAAACGATCGAGGTGGGGACAATTTACTCGATCGAAACAGTACAAGAATGCGTACAATTAGTACCGATAATGGTATAAAAGATAGCTAACTTAATTGTGAGTTTATCTAATCGATATTTCAGGTGATGATGATGTGTCCCAATAATAGTGCTGGCAAGCGATCGAGTGCAGTGAATGTCGATAAATAATGCAAGAGGAAGAGTAGTCTTCCTTTTTTTGTGCGTCGATCGAGCCTACCGTTGGAGCGAGATGATGCTCGGTCGAAAGATAGATTTAAATAAACACTATCTATGGTTTTATTTATGGTTATTAACTAATCTCAATTAAAGCTCGAGCAACTGTAACAACAACACTGGTGTTGTTGGGTTGAGGTACAAAACCCAACCTACTCACAATTCACAATTCACTATCCCCTATCCACTATTTACTATTCACTCTAAGCTCGGTAGATTAAATGTTAAATAATTCAATCGATATTTTAGTGCTGAATGCTGGGTCGAGCAGTTTTAAATCTAGATTGTATCGATTGACACAAGACAACTTGCCCTTAGAGCCAGTCATACCATTATGGACGGGAGAAATCGAATGGAGTTCCTCTGATACGGCAATATTAAAGGCCAAAACTACGGATGATGCGATCGAAGAAGAACGAACGCAAGCTAATCGAACGGCAGATATCCACGACTTATTAGGGTGGCTGAGTAAGGGCAAAACCCAGGTAATTCAAGATATCACCCAGATCGATATCGTCGGCAATCGGATCGTCCACGGGGGCGAAAAATATCGTCAACCGACCTTTATTACAGCCGAAGTCAAAGCCGAAATCGATCGATTATCGATCTACGCACCGCTACACAATCCTGCTAATCTGATGGGCATCGACGCGATCGAATCGTTATCCCCGAATATCCCCCAACTAGCCGTATTCGATACGGCTTTTTATCGGGATTTACCAGAAGTAGCGTATGTTTATCCCGTACCTTATCAATGGTTAGAGCGGGGGATTAGAAAGTATGGTTTTCATGGTATTAGCCATGAGTATTGTACCCGTCGTGCAGCAGAGCTATTAGGGTACGATCTCCAGGACTTACGCTTAATTAGTTGTCATTTGGGTAATGGTTGCTCCCTGGCTGCGGTAGCAGGCGGACGATGTATCGAGACGACGATGGGATTTACACCGCTGGATGGATTGATGATGGGGACGCGGTGCGGCTCGATCGATCCAGGGATAATTCTCCATTTAGTACGCGAAGGAGAATATACAATTGAAGAACTCGATCGAGCATTAAATTTTGAGTCGGGTTTATTAGGCGTTTCCGGAGTATCTAACGATCTGCGCGAGATCGATAAAGCCATCACTTCCGGTAACCAGCGCGCCAAATTAGCCCTGGATATGTATATCGATCGACTTACCGCCAGAATTGCGGCTCTAGTGCCAGCTTTAGGCGGTGTAGATGCCCTAATTTTCACTGGCGGAGTCGGCGAACATCAGGCCGGAATTCGGGCTGCTGTGGCGACAAAATTAGCTTTCTTGGGTGTAGAAATCGACCCAGATTTCAATAATACTTCCATCCCACCCGATCGCGATTTAGCCACCGATCGATCGTCAGTTAGATTGCTTGCCATTCACACCCAAGAAGAGTGGCAAATCGCTACAGCTTGCTGGCAATATTTAATCGATCGTAATACCTAAATTTCTAATAGAGACTTTGAAGTACTCCATTCCAAAGATCTAATCAGCAAGTCATCCAACTCGTCTGCTGTCATGCTCACCAGTCTGGCTTCGATTTCTGGTGAAACCTGGCCAAATTTAGCCGATAAGAGTTTTTTTGCTGTTTCCAGTTTGCCTCTAGCTTCGCCTCTAGCTTCGCCTTCGGCTTGGAGTTCTTTAACGCGCTTTTGATAAGCAGGTTCTCGTTGCAAAATGCTCATGGTATTTATTTCTTGTAGATCGAGCGATGCGGTTGTTGTGAGTCCTTGAATATGGATGCAGTATTCGTTACATGCTGAAATTATATCATTGGCCAGCGGTAGGTCGGGAGACAACCGATCGATGTCGCGATAGGCTTTCAATACGGTGTCGGGATTGTTACTCAGCAGCTTGAGCAACATTGTATCTTCTGAATAAGCAAGCTTTTCTAAGACAACAATACCAATCCCTGTTTGCGGATCTAATCTGTAGACATGTTTGCCAAAAATTGGATCGGGTTCGGCACGAGTGCGATGTAGTAAGTTATTGCCGCATTGAGATGTCAAGATCCAAGTAAAAGGCATGTCTGGGGATAGAGGAGTTGGTAGATTTGCCGTGTTTTTATCCAAGCGCAAATCTCCAGAACGCTCGGTGCGGGTATCGTTCTCACCATACCAATAAACTTGTTTGCGAAAAATGCAACTATCGATATGTTCGGGTTTGAGGTAGCGGCTGTAGTGTTCGACGATGATGGTGGGATGAATTTTCATCATCCGTCCTAACATGCCTAAGAGTTGCTCTTGGCGAGGATTGATGGGATTGGGATTGGTTAAGCTTTTGTAGAAGATGTCAATGAAGAGTTCTTCTTTGAGTCTGACTGCTCGTTGGGTGTCTTCAATTTGGGCGGGAAACAGGAGCGGGAATATTGCTTTGACGAATTTATCATGAGGATGGTGGGGTTTATCTGTCATGTGGAAGCGGGAGCGTTCGGGCACTACATTATAATATTAACGATCGATCTAGTTGAGTTTTCACGATCGAGTAGTATATTAAATGCGATCGCTAAGATCGGAGCGATCGCGATCGAGTAACATCACAGAGGCTATCGAGCTAGCTAATAAATAGCGATCGAACTTACCGAAATCGATCGATTGGAGAATAGATTTAAATCCCTACTCCGTCTTTATTTGAAGCGGTGGGTACTGCCCACTCTACAGCTCTTCCTACTTATTTATGGACAAGAATTGCACGCAATATATGATAATTAAAGTGAAGTCAGTCAAAAAATATAAAAGTTTGAATGGATTAAGAATTAAGTCGTTATGAATAAGGCTAATAACTTTTATTCCAGATTGGAAATATCTTGCGACTCAAACATGACCTTTCTTGACTTCATGAAAGAAAAGTGTTTGCAAGTAAAGGATGATAGCTATTTTGATGATATCGAAGACTATGTTATATATGCAAAAGAGTTCGACAACCTTGATTCTGTTATAGACTGTATCTATGAGATAGAGAAAACTTGGAAAAATTCAAATAAAAAAGAAACTTTATGGGTTGATGGGGTTACAGAATACGAACGATGCAATTCCATCATGATTTACAACCAATGGAAGAATCATTTGACAATCAATATATATCTCGATCGATGGATGCTATCTGGAATATCGAGTCTTACAAATGAATGGAAAGAAAATTTGAAAAATGCCAAGGGAGAAATAAATCGAATATATTCTAAAGTAGTAGAATGGAAAAGTAATGACGAAAGCGAATTCATTTCAAGGCAAAAAGCATGTTCTTTGCTGAAAAAATGGCTGCGAACAAATGACTGGGAGGGTGATTTTGACCATAAGGAATATTGTAATTATCGGCATGAATATTACTATATTTACAACAAAACTACCTTGCAAGATGATTTCTTCAGTAATGATGATACAGTCCCTTTTTAATGAAGCCCGATTGCGCCACTACAAAATATAACTTCTACTAGAGCTTGCTGGCAATATCTAATTGATCGTGCTTAACGAAGTCGGGTAAGGTTCGAGCGTCGCCGCTCTCCCCTCCCCTAAGAACCGGACTTGAGACTTTCGCACTCATCCGGCTC
>NZ_PVWO01000017.1 GCF_003003845.1 Chamaesiphon polymorphus CCALA 037
CGGTATAGTACTTCGTCAAATGTGCCGTGGTAGTCGCCCGCAAAAGTCGCAATTAAATCGCGTCCAGTAACGGTACGCGCGAGCCGGAATGTTGCCATGACAGCTTCGGAACCAGTATTGCAAAAAGCAACTCGTTCCATTCCCGTAAATTCAGCCACAAGTTTGGCGACTTTCCCTGCGAGGGGTGATTGAGGGCCGATTTCGCAGCCCTGTCTCATTTGGGCAATCACAGCATCGGTGACAAAATCTGGATTCCACCCAAAGAAATTTAGCCCGAAACCATTGGTTAAATCGACGTATTCATTGCCATCGACATCCCACAATTTGGAACCAGCAGATCGATTGGTGACGATCGGATATACCATTTCTTTGAGTAGCGGTGTGAAGCCAGACACCGTGCGCGGATCGGCTAGATACTGGCGATGCTCCTGAGTTTGGCGTTTTGACTCTGGAGTTCTAGCGACATAACGTGCAATGATGCGATCGAGAGCTTTCTGCTGGTCTGTGCTTAATGTCGTACTGGTAGATTTTTCGATTTTAGCACCCGGCCCAACTGATTTTTTCGGTGGGGGATTGTCGATCGTCGGAGCAGTCATTGGAGCAGAAGTTTTAGGCTGGATGACAGGTGGTGCAACCGTCTCGATGACAGGTAAATCGATCGATCCAATCGCTCCCCCAGATTGACTGAGCAGTTGTACTTGTTGCTCCATAATTTGGAGCTGCTGGGCACCCATCGCCTGCTGTTGTGCCATGATTTGGAGTTGCTGGGAAACCATCGCTTGCACTGCTGTACCCGCTAATTCGGGATTGGGTGCGGGTATTAGCGACGAACCGTTACCAGTAACAGTATTACCATTACCATTGGCACCGTTGGTTGGGGCAGGGGTAGTCGGCATAGTTAGAGTAGGTGTTGGTGTAGCTGTTACTGGTGCAGCAGTGGTTACCGGAGCGGGTAATGCCTCTGCTGGGGTCGATCGATCGATAAAATCAGCCAGCGTATCTAGATTCGGATAGTCTTCTAACAAATTTCGGAAAACGATCTTGACTTTGAACTTCTTTTTTAGAGCCATCGCCACTTGGGTGAGTGAGAGCGAGTCTAATCCCATCTCCAAGAAGGTAGTCGCACCATCAACGCCACCGAGATCCAATCCTGATGTGTTTTCTAGAACGGCTTGAAGTTGAGGAATCAACTGTTGTTGACGATTTTGAATCATAGGAGTTGGGAGTTGGGAGTTGGGAGTTGGGAGTTGGGAGTTGGGGTGTTGGGGTGTTGGGGTGTTGGGGTGTTGGGAAGTGGGTTTTGGATCGATCCAGTAGCGGTGACGATCGAATGGATATGTAGGTAAAGGCACTCGGTGACGGTATTCATCGGTGTAAAATGCATCTCGATCGATCTCGACTCCTGCTAGCCACAGTTGACCGATCGCTTGTAAGATTGCCAGAGATTCGGCTTCATCGTCGGCGGTGCTACCCAATGACGAAATCGCAATTTGGCTTTTGATGTCTTTTGCTTGCTGTCGGGCGAGGGTGGCGGTGGTGGTACGGGGGCCAACTTCGAGTAAGACTCGTTCTGGCTGCTCCCACAGTCGATTTGCGCCCTCTGCAAACCTTACGGTTGCACGTAAATGATTAGCCCAGTACAGGGGGTCGGTGGCTAGCTCGTCAGTAATCCAGTCAGCCGTGACGGTGGAAATAAAGGGAATCTGGGGTGGCGATAGTCGAATGGTTTTTATTAGTTCGCCAAATGGTTCGATAATTGAATCCATCATCGGCGAATGGAAAGCATGGGAGGTATGGAGCGATCGACAAACTACATCTTCGGTTTCTAATTGTTGTTGCAAGTTAGCGATCGAGTCCGTTGGCCCTGATACCACGCAGAGCGAGGGGCCATTAATTGCCGCGATCGCCACCTCACCACTGAGTCGTTTTGTCAATACTGCCGCAGGTAACCGGACTGACAGCATCGCTCCGCCGGGAAGTTCGCCCATCATCCGGGCGCGGGTGGCGACTAGTTTCAACCCATCTTCAAGCGAAAATACCCCCGCCAAACAGGCGCAGACAAATTCGCCGATACTATGTCCGATCGTTGCCGTTGGATAGACACCCCAGCTTTGCCACAGTTGCGCCAGTGCGTATTCGATCGCAAACAAGCCGGGTTGGGTATATTGGGTCTGACGCAGCAAGGCAGTAGCCGTTTCTTCGTCGCCCTGGGGCGGATACAGGACTTCGAGCAGATCGCGATCTAATAATGGTTTGAGGATCTCCGCACAGCGATCGACGGCAGCTCTAAATACCCCTTCCTGTTGGTACAGGGACTTACCCATATTGATGTATTGCGAACCCTGTCCGGGGAACATAAATACGACTTCCCGATTGCGAATTTCTGTCAGGCGGGTAGCACTGCGATTGACATTCAAAGTGCCTAAAATGTCGATCGCCTCCGCTCGATCGCGACAGACCACAAAGCGACGATGATTGTAGGCTTTGCGTCCTCGATCGAGGGTATAAGCAACATCGGCGAGATTAGTCTCTACGTTTGCTCTCAAGTATTCTTGTAAATTAGCGGTTGTCTGCTCCAGTGCTGGGCTATTTTTTGCTGATAATCTTAGCAATTGATAAGGTCGGGATAAACTTGAAGATGCGATCGCAGGTGCTTCTTCCAGCACGACATGAGCATTCGTCCCGCCGACTCCAAACGAACTGACTCCAGCCCGTCTGGGTGTCTCTTTCGCGATCCAATCGACTAGTTTGGTATTGACATAAAAAGGACTATTTGCCAAGTCAAGTTCTGGATTGGGAGCCTCAAAATTTAAACTCGCGGGAATTTGCTTGTAATAAAGTGCCAATGCGGTTTTAATCAGCCCTGTCACCCCCGCCGCCGCGACGAGATGCCCGACATTACTCTTGACCGAACCAATGGCGCAAAACTGGTTTGCATCTGTTTGGCGACGAAATGCTTGAGTTAGGGCTTCGATTTCGATCGGATCGCCTAATGGCGTGGCTGTACCGTGAGCTTCGATATAAGTGATGGTTTCGGGATGAATTCCCGCATCAGCATGAGCCTTGGCGATCGCGCCCACTTGCCCATTTACACTCGGAGCAGTGAAACTCACCTTATCATTACCATCATTATTCGTGCCTACACCTTTAATAACGGCATAAATTCGATCGCCATCATCGAGCGCATCTGCCAACCGTTTCAGCACGACGATACCCGCCCCACTATTAAACATTGTCCCCTGAGCATGGGCATCAAAAGGACGACAGCGACCATCGGGGGAAAGCATACTCCCCTCCTGATAGAGATAACCGCGATTTTGGGGCGTGGTAATTGAAATTCCACCTGCGAGGGCAAGCTCGCATTGATGACTATTTAACCCTTGAACTGCTTGAATTATGGCCACGAGCGAAGTAGAACAGGCCGTATTAATACTCAAACTCGGCCCAGTTAAACCCAATTTGTAAGAGGTACGAGTCGTTACGAAGTCCTTCTCATTCGCCAGCATCGTCTGAAATGCACCCAGTCGATCGATAATTTCGGGACGACCGCAGATATGCTGCTCGAAGTAAGTATTCTGTCCAGAGCCAGCATATAATCCAATCTCACCTTGGTAAGATTCTGGTGTATATCCCGAATTCTCCAAGGCTGTATGCGCCAGTTCGAGAAATACCCGCGCCTGTGGATCCATTACTTCCGCTTCTCTGGGACTAATCCCAAAGAACGCCGCATCAAATGTTTCCGCCCCATTAATAATCCCTCTCACGCGGACATAATTTGGATCGTTACGTAACTCCGCATCCACACTCGGATCGAGTTCGGCGTCGGTAAAAATCGTGCTAGACTCCACACTCGCGCAGAGATTTTGCCACAATTCTTCGACACTACCCGCACCAGGGAACCGCCCCACCATGCCTATAATCGCGATTCCATCTAAAGCTGGCAAGCTCGCTCGATCGGTCTTGGTGACGGCTTGAGTGCCACGTTCGATCTGGTTGCTAGCCACTCGATCGAGATATTGAGCCAAACTGCGAATAGTCGGATACTGATAAAGCTTAACCGCCCGAAATTCTGAACCTAATCCCTGCCCCTTCCCTTGAGTTAAATCAGTCCGCGTTCGCATAGCGTCTCGTAGAGAAGGCGGACTTTGCACTCCGAGCGGCGGTTTCAACCGCTGACTAACCTGACTAACCGAGACTAACTGCTTCTGCACTCTCGCCGCCATCTGCAAACCTAACAGCGAAGTTCCGCCCAGATCGAAAAAGTTGTCTTCAATCCCCACCCGATCCAAACCCAGTAAGCTACACCAAATCTCTGCTAGCGATCGCTCCGTGGGCGTACTTGGTGCGATAAAATTTGACCCAACTGCCTGGATCGGTGCTGGTAATCCCCGTCGATCGACTTTACCATTAGGCGTGAGTGGAATTTTAGCCAAAACGACGATCTCTGCCGGAATCATATACTCAGCCAATCGGGCTTGTAAATATATTTTGAGCTGGCTGACATCTGGAGATCGATCCAACTTTGGTGTTACATACGCCACCAATCGCTTGACATCTGGCACATCCTCACGGACGATCGCGATGGTATCTCGCACGGTTTCATGCTGGCTCAAAGCCGTCTCAATTTCACCTAATTCGATCCGATAGCCGCGAATTTTGACTTGATTGTCTAGTCGTTCGACAAACTCGATCGTCCCATCTGACAACCATCGGACTCGATCTCCCGATCGATACAGCCGCGCGGTGGGATCGCTACTAAAAGGATTGGCAATAAATTTTTCGGCAGTCAGATCCGGGAGATTGAGATACTCGCGAGCGAGTCCATCACCGCCAACATATAATTCGCCCAAAACGCCAATCGGCACTGGCTGACAGAGAGGATCTAAAATATAAACCTGAGTATTAGCAATCGGTGTGCCGATCGGAATCGAAGTTACAGTCTCTGGTAACGGGCTGGGAATCCGATAACAACAAGTAAAAGTAGTATTCTCAGTCGGCCCATAACCATTAATTAACTGCGTCTGCGGCAGGTGTTGCTGTGCCAACCGAATGAAATTCGGCGAGAGTGCCTCCCCGCCTGTCAGCAATTCCTCTACCCCTACCAGCGCATCTGGAGCCTCACCCACGATCGTATTAAATAGTGCCGCCGTCAACCACATCGTCGTGACACCATAACTTTGAATTACCTTGCCCAAATCTTGCGGATCGGGAATCCCATTGCCTGGAAACAAGACACAGCAGCCACCATGCAACAAGGCACCCCAAATCTCCAAAGTGGCAGCATCAAAGGAAATTGGAGCCAGTTGGAGTAAGACTCTAGTGCGATCCAACTGCGTAAAATCACTACCCACCACCAATCGCACTACTGCCCGATGCGGAATTGCCACCCCTTTGGGACGACCCGTCGAACCAGACGTATAGTTAATATATGCCAAGCTGCCAGCATCGATCGTTACCAAGAGCGGATCTACCGCAGACAGCCCCTCACCCCAATTAGCATCCAGACAAACGATCCGCGCTTGAGTTGTTGGTAATCGATCTCGCAGATGCGACTGGGTAATTAATACCGAAGCCTGGGTATCTTCCAGCATCAAAGCCAGCCGCTGTTGTGGATATGCCGGATCGAGGGGCACATAAACGCCACCAGCTTTGAGAATTCCCAGAATGCTAACGATCGTCTCGATCGATCTGTCCAGACACATGGCTACCAAAGTCTGGGCACCCACCCCAATCTGTTGCAGTTTGCCAGCCAAGATGTTGGCACGACGATCCAGCTCTCGATAAGTCAGGCTAATACTGGTGTCGCCATTCAAAGATGGTAAAATTGCCGCGATCGCATTTGGAGTGTGCGCTGCTTGCTCTGCAAAAAGCTGATGAATTGTCTTATTTTGCGGATAGTCAACCTGAGTATCGTTCCACTCAATTAACAGCCGATCGCGTTCCGCCGCTGTCAGCATTGGTACTTCCGCCAGAGTTTGGTGCAAATTGGCAACCATCCCCTCTACCAGCGTTTGTAAGTGCCCCAGCATTCGCTCGATCGCGCCAGTCTCAAATCGTCGAGCGTCATAATGGATTGTCAAACATAGCCGATCTTTTCCACATACTTCCAAGACCAGAGGATAATTAATTTGCGCTAACAACTGCGACTTTTGTTCTGCATCGAGATCGACATTATTAAAAACTAACAAACTCTCAAAAAGATGGACTTGGTGAGAAATTTCGCTCGATTTACAGCTCCGATCTAGCGCGGATCGATCGCCATCTCTGAGTTCAATATGTAGTGTCTGCAACTCTTTGAGCCAAGGTAGCAGCGATCGATCGGGTTCGACTTTAACTTGCATAGGTAAGACGAGCTTTGAGCTTTCTCGCTTTGTTTCGACACGATTCTCTTTCAGAGAGGCTCTGCCAACAAATTCAATCTCTCCCACCGTGGTTATGCCAAAGAGTACGTTCTCTGAGGAACTGTAGCGACTGAGCGATAGTGCCCAAGCTCCCAAGAGGATTGTCTCAATTTCTAAATCCAGTTCTCGATCTAGACATCCCAAAATCTTACCGATCGATTTGGACAGTTTTAACTCTTGAGAACTATTGGATCCGTAGCCAATGACACCAATATTAATATCGCTTGCCATATCATTAATTAGCCCAGCTTAAGCCTAATAAAATTGTATGTAAATCTGAGGGTTGTTATACTGAAAAATTGACTGTGTAACGATTAGCAGCTATGCTCTCTCCACCCGTGATTGTATTATACCCATCTACTTATCTTATAGATTCATCTGAATGAAAAACAGCACAAAAGGCGTACATTGAGTAAGCTTACATGCCTAATATCGACACTCTAGGATCGGCTCGATCGCGTAGATCGCCCACTACCCGAGCGGATACGCCCACGGCAATCGCCTAGTCGGCAACAGCCCTCGTCACCACTGCCCCCGCTCCGATCGAGGCACGTTCGCAGATCGTCAGTCTTGTCAAAATAGTGGCATTGCTCCCAATGGAGGCACCCCGCTTGACGCAAGTTTCAATTACCGCCCAGTCAGCTTCGGTTTGCAAACTGCCATCGAGATTGCTCGATCGCGGATAGATGTCGTTTGTGAACATTACTCCATGACCAATAAATACTTCATCTTCGATCGCGACACCCTCCCACAGAAAGCTATGCGATGAGATTTTGCATCTCCTGATCGATCCATTTTTTTGGAGCTGAGAAAACGTGCCGCTCTTGCTTTCATTGTCAATTTTAAACCCGTAACGATTGACAAATTCGGGGTGAAACATCTTCACATTTTTACCCAATTGCACATCATTATTAATTGGCATTTTTCTCTAACTGTTGTGATGGAACATATTTTGATTCTGCGAAACCCAGAATAATATATTGGGAGTGGATAATTCCAATTTTAGAGCTAGTACTGTAAGCAAATATACGGCAAAAACACTTATTGTCGTGCAGTCCCCAATCGCCTCTCATCCTGCGGCTGCGCCAAAACAACACCGATTTAGATGTATGGTCTGATGTCAGCAGCACTAATCTCATGTACATATAAGCTAGATAGCGTAGTCGTAAATACTTAGATATTCCAGTATGTACGAGCAATTTCAATGTGAAAGCACTACATTGCTCACAGCCAAATTACTGAATCTGTTTTATCGACAGATTCAGGTAGATTTTTCATGTTAGTCTCAACTTACAAGAGATGCCATACTTCACAAAATTCAGCAAAATATCTGTTACTAATATTTACAGTTATTAACGATGATGAAAACATGTATCTTTCGAGCAGCAAATAACAAATAAATACTGAAATACTTGAAGTGATTAGTGACAGCGATCGCTGCAATTTTTTAATTCACCCTATTTAACCTAACTTTGGAGCGATCGCATGAACGATCTCAACAAAACCGATCTCACGGGTAATCTCTGGCAGATCGAAGATATCAGAGCAATGAATTTATTCATTCGTTGGCGAACGCCACTGGTAGTGTTACGATCGATGACTCTACTCCTACTCGATGCTACGATGTTATTTGTCTCGTGGCAGAGTGCGGATCGCCTTGGCACGTCAGGCTCGATCCAGATCTCAGCGTCGATCTGGCCGATTGTCGTCATCAGTATCGGGACTCTTGCCGCTTCGGGATTCTATGGTACGGACGATCGACTGCACAGATTTGCCAAATTGTTTAAATCTTTGACACTGGCGCATTTGACGATCCTCATCAGTGCCTTTTTATACCATCCAGGTATGTGGTGGGTCACGAGATCGGTATTTGCGTTCGCGTGGGTGTTGAATTTTATCCTAATTGGTTCGGCAAGATTTTTATTAGATCTACTAATTATTCAGATTCGCAATCGTTGCTCTATTTTGCAGCAACCAGTAGTTCTCTTGGGAGATCGAGAGGATATCGAAAAAGTCCAAAATATCATCAAACGCTCCCAGCAATTTAGAGTCGAGCGCATCATCGATTTTGCCGACTGGGATCTGCAAAGTCAATTGGATCCGGTGTTCTCGCTGATTAAAACCAGTAAAGTCAGCGAGGTATTCATTTGCTCGCAGCAAGCCATCGACAATCAAATTATTTTGTTTTGGAAATTAAAATCAGTTGGCATTCATCTCAGAATGGTTCCCACCCAATTACAGTTACCACAACGAGCTGCGGAAACCAAGATGATCGGTGAGATTACCACCAGCCGTTTTAAATCGATCTCGATTTTGGGAACTAGTTTTCGGTTGAAACAAATATTCGATCGAGTTGCTGCATTTATCCTCTTAATTATCCTATTACCAGTTTTCTTAGCGATCGCGATCGCGATCCGCAAATCTTCCCCTGGGCCAATTTTTTATAAACAGGAACGCATCGGTTTAAGAGGTCGCCCTTTCAAAGTTTGGAAATTTAGGACAATGGTAATAAATGCCAGCGAACTTCAAGCCAAACTAGAAGCCGACAATGAAGTTAAAGGCGGTATTTTATTTAAAATCAAAGCAGATCCACGCATCACTAAAGTTGGTAAAATTCTGCGAAAATATAGCTTAGATGAATTACCACAATTAATCAATGTTCTCCAAGGCAGAATGAGCCTAGTAGGGCCGCGCCCGCTTGCCATTAGAGATTATGAACTATCGATTAAAAATATCGAAAAAACCGATTGCAATAATTTATTGCGATATGAAGTTTTGCCAGGAATTACTGGACTATGGCAAGTTAAAGGACGTAAGAGTAGCGATTCTAATGAGATTTTTTATTGGGATATGGTTTACCTCTTACAATGGTCGCTGACTCTCGATTTAAAAATATTACTCGAAACAATTAAGGTTGTTTTATGTAAAGAAGGATCTTATTAATTGAGAATTGCGTCAAGACAAACTCGACCATGGAAGCGCACCAAGCAGAGAATTAGGTTTTAAGGTAGGGATTTAGATTGAAATCTTTTCTAATGATATAAAATCCGCTGTTGCCTACGGTAACAGCGGATTTTGTTTAGGAAAATGACATTCAGGCAACTTAAGATTCCAATCGGCGATCGCGACTACTTGGCAACTTGAGGTGCTGCAGTCGAATTATTCGGTGCGGGTGCAACTGTGCTAGGCACGCTAGTCACCTTGGGTGGTTGAGTAGCTTGGACTAATTCCTTAATTCGATCCTTATACTCAGCCGGAGCTAGATCGACAGCAGTACTCATCAGCGACTGTGCTTGGGTGAGATTACCCATTTGTTTGAACACCAGAGCTTTGGCCAAAACTGGTCGAAAATCTTGCTTATTGGCCTCGATCGCGGCATCATAAATCCCTAGCGCATCAGCATTACGCTGTTGGCTGAGATAGATTTGCGCCATTAGGAGTTTAATCGGCGTGGCATCGGCATCGGCAGAAATCGTCTTCAATGCGTTCTGCACTGCGCCCATGGCGGCTTCGGGACGTTTGGCATCGATGAGCAAACTTACCAATCCTTGCAGGGCATTGATATTTTGCGGTTGAATTGCCAAAACAGTTCGATAACTAGCTGTCGCCCCCTCGATATCGCCCAAATACTGTTTGGTTTGAGCGACGAGCACTGTATAGTTGGGAGTCTGGGGATTGAGTGCGGCAATTTTTTCGAGCGGTACCAAGCTGCCCTTAATATCGCCCAATTGCAGCCGAGCATCTAGCAAGCCCTTGAGCGCGACTTGATTTTCTGGCTCTTTTTGCAATACCTGAGTGTAGCCGTTAATTTGCGCTTGCAGTTGACTTGTTTGCGCGACAGAAAGGCGATTGGATTGAGTGGCAACCGCCGCCCCCCCATCCAAGACGAAATTAAATAGGGGAAATAGCGAAAATCCAGTTAGAGCCAGCAGAGACACAGCTACTACTAGATTGATGACCCAGCGATGACGATTTAACACAGACTGCTCTCAATGATGGACTATCGGTCTTGTCGATCTTATCAGGAAATTGGGTAAAAACCCCGTCCTTTTAGAACGGCTTTGCAGGATCAAACGCAGTGCAGCCCGTATGCGCTGTGGATAGTACTGGCACTTTAACCTGCTTTAAGCTATAATTTCAGCATAAACAGACAAAGCCAATGTTAGTTTTTGAGTTCAAAGCCTACGCCAAATCAGCCCAGTTTGTCGCCATTGACGAAGCAATTCGTGCTACCCAATTCATTCGCAATAAGTGCATCCGTTACTGGATGGAAAACCCGAAAGTCTCTAAGTACAATTTGAATAAGCAGTGCGCCATTCTTGCGGCTGAATTTCCGTTTGCCAACAACTTAAATTCTATGGCTCGTCAGTCTGCGGCTGAACGTGCATGGGCGGCTATTTCTCGTTTCTATGATAACTGCAAGAAGAAAGTGGCAGGGCTAAAAGCGGATGCGCGCCCGTCGGGTTCCCCGACGCGAAAAGCACACCAAGCAGGTTTTCCAAGCTTTCAAAAAGACAACCGCTCAGTTGAATACAAAACGACTGGTTGGAAGTTGGCAGATGACCGCAAATCAATTACTATCACCGATAAAATTGGTATTGGCAAGTTGAAGTTAAAAGGTACTCGTGACCTAAATTTCTATCAGCCAGACCAGATTAAACGGGTGAGATTGGTTAAACGTGCCGATGGCTACTATGTGCAATTCTGCATTTCAGTGGACAGAAACGAGTCGATTTTGCCTACCAAAAATACAATCGGATTAGACGTTGGATTAAATCATTTTTATACCGATTCTAATGGTGAGCAAGTCGAAAACCCTCGTTTCTATCGTAACTCTGAAAAAAGCATGAAACGGTCACAGCGGCTAGTTTCTCGCAAGGTCAAAGGTTCTAGTAATCGAAGAAAAGCTAGAGTCAAACTAAGTAGAATCCACCTCAAAATAAGCAGGCAACGTAAAGACCATGCTATTAAATTAGCGCGGTGCGTAGTCCAGTCAAACGATTTGATCGCCTACGAAAATTTGAGCGTGAAGAATATGGTCAAAAACCACTGCTTGGCTAAGTCAATTAGTGATGCAGGTTGGTATCAGTTTAGGATTTGGCTAGAGTATTTTGGGAAGGTATTCGGGAGAGCTACTGTAGCTGTAAATCCCGCATACACAAGCCAGGAATGTTCTAGCTGTGGCGTAATTGTTAAGAAGTCTCTATCGACCAGGACACACGTATGTCAGTGCGGCTGTGTGCTAGATAGAGATGAGAACGCCGCTGTCGTAATTCTGAACAGAGGACTGTCTACGGTGGGGCACACCGGAAGATCTGCGCTTGATGCAGGCAACGCTTGGGGAGATTCGATCTCTACTTCAGTTGGTGAAAAGCGGATGCAATCGCGCTGAGGTTTCCTCAGCGTGCGTTGCACCAAGCACCTGCTGGAGCAAATCGAATCGTAGAGCCAAGAATCCTCCTCGCTTCAGCGGGAGGAGTGTCAATACAAAAGTGACTATTTGGCGCATAGCAGAGAAACTTGTTTTAAGCGGGGGAAGGGGGAAAGCGTTGCAAGTATTTACCTTTACCCTTTCCCCTGCTTGGTGCGCTGTCTTGTCTTGATTCGCTAAACCCTCTCCTTTGGAGACGCTGCGCGTTGGCGGAGCCTCGCCTCTGGCGATACGGCAAAGCAGAGGAGCAGGAATCGCTGACCCAAACACATGCACCAGGGAACCTCCGCGTGATTTGGGTCGCTTAACCGTCGAGGAACAAAGGCGTGCGCGCATCCGTTTTACCCTTTGCCCTCATTTAAGGTTCGATAAAAGTATCAACATTACCATCTGGCTGGAGTAACACCCGAATTTTCTGGTCGCTACTGCCTGCTGCTGCTGGCGAAACTAGTTTTTGTCCGGGTTTGATAAATTTAGTCTCCCGGAGATAGGCACTGGCGGCTTCACCTTGGGGATCTATGGTGCGCACTACACCGCTTTTACCATTAACTTGAAGCACGTATTGTAGAGCATTGGGCTGATTATTACCTGCTTTCCACTTACCTTGAATGTAACGTCTGCTTTCTTGCAGCAAGGGTACTTCTGGCTCAATGCCCCCAGCGTTGGATTGCAACGGTTTATTGGGTACGACTGGTGGGTTTTGCAGATCGGGTGTTGCTGAATTCGGTTGGTTGGGGTCGATTAGATTGGGATTTCTCGGTACGGGTGTAAATGGCTCAGAGCTGGACGATGGGGTGAGAACGGCACTTGGAGTAGGCTTGGCTGCTTGGGCGGCAGATTTTTTGGGAGCTGGAGTTCTGGTGGCTGGATCGATCCGATTGGGAACTGCCGTGGGTGCATCGAACGGAACGGATTTAAATGGTGGGTTGACGATCGCAGGTGCATTTGAAGGCGGAATTGGCATCGGTTGTTTGGAAACCGAGAGTTTGCCAGGACTAGTCAGTTCGGTTGGCAGTTGCGCGCCAGCAGTGGTTGCTTTGGTGGGAGTTTTGGGTTTTGATGCGGGATTGGTAGTTTTGACATTACCAGGTGTGGGTTTGGTCGTCGCTGCTGGAGGTTGAGTCGCATTCAGTGGATTGGGGGCAATCCCAGTAGCCGATTGGCCGCCATTGCTGGAGAGAATGCTTGCCGCGCTCTGTTGAGTAGTGCCGGGAGTGCCAAAGGGATTGGGGGTTGTCTGTCCTGGTTGAGTAGCGAGCGCATCTGGCAAGGGAGCTACACCGATTTTACTGGGTGTTTGCGCCGCGTTCGGGCTGGAGTTGCTCGGTGTAGTGACTTGAGGCGGTTGGACTGGCTGCTGTTGCCACGGTGTCGGTAAAGTCCCCGTAGTAGTGGGAGCGATTGTAGTGGTAGCAGCAGTAGTAGGTGTCTGCGCTAGTTCCCCTGCTGGCTTGACTGGAGTAGATTTTTTGGCTCCGCTTGGACTGGGCGATTTCATCATACTCGCAATATCTTGGAAGGGTTTGAAATTGGGATCGATGATGTATATCCCTCCGGCCATCGCCATCGTCGCTCCTACCACCCAAGGCAACGCTGACATCCACGAAGAACGAGGCCGTCGAGTGCGATAATAGGTGGCTTCAGCTTCTGGATCTGACGAAACGAGGGGTAAATTGGGCAAGCGCGATCGAGTAACAACTGCCTCTAGATCGATCGGTTGCTCGCTATTGACTGGAATGCTGACCCGATCGAATACTCTATTAGTTGGAGCTGGGGGACTGACGGCCAGCTTTTCGGATGCGTACTCGTCTAAGACAGTAGCTAGATCGAATAGTTGAATGGCCGAGAGGACGATTGTCGCACCCGATGCTGGTGTTGCCAGATTGCCTAAGTGGAGCTGATGATCGAGAGATCGTTGGCGGACTTCACCTCCTGACGATTCATCGCTAACGCCAGTTAGGTATGGCTGGTCGATCGCACTTTGAGAGCCTGCGGCGGGTGTTACTCGTCCATCGCTGATGGGTCGAACGGAACTAGCATCCAGATTGGGCTTTGGTCTACGACCGAGTAATTTATCAATAATCGATCGATCGTCCGCTCTGGAGACGGGTGGAGGTGCAGAGGATTGGTCTTTTTGCAATCCTGGTAAGTTTTTGAGAATTCCCGATCGAGCGGCACGCGGATCTAACTGAGGATTGAGGTGTACACTATTCGGCGTGCCTGCTGCTGGATCTGGATGTGGTGTGCTACTATCTCGATCGGTTGATTCTGGATCGATCGCGACGATGCGCTTGGCACCTGGGAGCGGAAATTGGGCGACCAGCTCGGAGATATACTTATTAACAACCTGTTGGAGCCGATCTAGCTGCTGTGCCTGCCCGTGCAAAGTGATGCGCTCTGTTTCGCTGCGATCTGGATCTTCTAAATGCAAGATAAAATCCATGGGCACCACTGAGTGCCGATTGGGTCGAGGCTCTGCTTTAGTAGAGACAATCAGCGCACAGGTGGGTGCTGTATACGTCCGAGTTGTCAAGTTATTAGATTCCATTATATTTATACTTAAAAAATAATTAGCTTAGCTCTAAGTAGCCGGATTGTCCGTTGGCGAAGCCTCGCCTCTGGCGAATCGAGCGGCTCGTTGCAATAGCGCGTTCCACAATCGTTGGTGGCCGTTGGGACTACTATAGAATAATAGATCGATGAGTAGGTTGAGGGCTGTTTCTGTGAGTGTTTCAAAAGACTCGCGATTATCCGCACCAAACCGCGTTTGATACATTGTAATAAAATTACCGATATAATCGGCTAAAGATGGCGATTGTAGTGGTAACTGATGATACTGATTCGTCTTTTGCCAGTAGCTGATATTTCGACGCAGTAGGGAATGGTGTTCTCTGGCTAAATGATGCAAGATAATGACTAAAGCTCGTAACAGTTGAATATCGATAGAGGAGCGGTAGGTATTGCGATTTGACGGCCAATTCTCTACCCAGCCTGAAACGATCGAATCTAACTCCAAATCTCTAGCAACTTGTTGCAGTGCTACCCGATCTAGTTGCGTCATTGCCATGATTGCGATCGCGACTAAATCTACTTCTCTAGCAATTTCATAGAGGTGGGATGGTGCGAGCTGCGATGTGATTAATAATTCATCCAACTTGGGGTTTGATGCGGGCATCATTTGGATAGACAACATAAGGATATAAGAGTTGAAAACCCAAGCCGCAAGGCAAGCAGGCGCGGTTAACAACAGTGGCAGATTGGAAAAATACTAAACTACTCATTCCGACCCATCTGAGCTAGTGAATGTTTCGACGTTGCCATTGTCTCGCTCATAGCTGGTTTAACTAGTCGATCGGGTCGGATTAAGCTTAGTTAAACTACTGACGTGATATGAGCAATTGTATCACAGTGTCTTCCAGATAAATGAGCCGACAGAGGGGTGGATGGGTGGATGAGTGGATGAGTGGATGGGTGGATGGGTATATGAGGATCGAAAGAACGCTTGCGTCCACTCTTGACGATAAACTACCAACTACCAACTACCAACTACCAACTACCAACTACCAACTACCAACTACTAACTACTAACTACTAACTACTAACTACCAACTATCCACTATTCACTATCCCCTAGTGATGATTGCCGTACTGACTAATCCGATCGAGACGCTAGGTTTTGATAGAATATAGACGTAAACTGTCCGCCACTAACAAAATCCCGCCACCACTAGCCCCAGCGATAAAACCGCCATTTGCAGCGGAATAAACTTTCGTGCTAGCTCTTCTAGTTTCGCTCTAGAAGTGGCAAACCCCAAACATTGGTGTTATATCGATTCTCACCAAAGCCGCTCCAGGAGATCGCCACCGACAGTTCGGCTCATCCTGAGAAGGTGCTTGGAAAAGCTGGGAGGGTTTGACGTAAGTGTAACCGTCATTGGTCGGAATTGGTAAACAACTGCCGATCGAGCAAACGCTCGTTGGAGCATCGAGTTGAGTTTGTCTAAATTTAGAGTAAATTAACATGCGGGATAGTTGTCAGTGTTCTGAGCACGATTCTTCACAGCCGAGTCTGCACCAGCGGATAGCATCGTTGCAGATCGATCGCCGTCAATTTCTCCGCCATCTAGTTGGCGTTGGCGTGCTGACAACAGCTAGTACGATCGCGCCAGCAGCGGCTAGAGCCGAAAAAAAGGTGCCCAAAGCTCTAGTACTCAGTTGTATCGATTATCGAATTTTAGAGGCAGAACGTTACTTTTTGTCGCTCCAAAATCTGGGCGGACAGTACGATTTTACGGCCTTAGCTGGAGCATCTTTAGCTCTGAGCGGAATGCCGCACCAATATGATGCCGACGCCTTTTGGGATCAATTGGATATTTCCTATCGACTGCATCAGATCAAAAAAGTGCTGATTCTCGATCATCAAGATTGTGCGGTCTATAAATATAAGATCGATCCCAGTCTGGCAGAGAATCCCGAGCTAGAATTAACTACGCATACAGAATACCTCAGTCGAGCGTATTGGGCGATTCGCGATCGCTACCCAGATCTGAATATCGAACTCTATTTTGTCAACCTTAATACAGAAGTCAAGCAGATTTCTCCTTTGGCGAAGACATAATAGAGGCGTTGGGAGTTGGGAGTTGGGAGTTGGGAGTTGAGGGTTGGGAGAGAGACTAAAAGTCTCAGGAACCTAAAATTGGGAAAGTTGATGCCCCGTTGCACGATCGAGTCGATTTTAGCAAGTCTAGCGTCGTTTCGGAGGAACTCTATCTAGAGCTATTGAATCTAAGCTACAATCTCATCCAAATTATCTCCCAACTCCCAACTCCCAACTCTCTTTACCAAATGTTAATTACCTAGATAAATGTGGCAATAATAGAACTGAAGCTACACTAGAAGATATATAACTATCGATGACAAGCAGTCGCTCGCGAACTCACACGTAAATACAGACACTCAGCATCAGGTGCAGGTATAAGGACACACGTAAAATATATGGATAAAAGTTCCCAGGTCAAATCGAAGCAATTTTCCAAGTCATTGTGGCGATTAGCAGCGAGCTTGCCGATCGCTTTGGGAGTTGTCTGGGGTAACCCAGTGTTGGCCAAACCCGATCCCAATACGCTTACCTACGGAGAACTATTTAGAGAAGTCGATCGTGGGGTAGTATCGAAGCTCGAACTCGATCCGGTTAGTAAGGTAGCCAAAGTAACAGTAGCCGATCCAGCCGCTAGTGGCAAACAGCGGATTAAAGAGGTGGTGTTGCTAGATGATAATTCTGAGCTGTATAACAAGCTCAATGCTAAGGGCGTCGAATTTAGCGTTCAGAAATCTGCCGATCGCAATGCCATTTTTGGGCTACTCGGTAATATCCTGCTATTAGTGTTCGTAATTACCGTCCTCTCGGCCATTATCCGCCGATCGGGGAATGCTTCGGGACAAGCTCTAAGTTTTGGCAAATCCCGCGCTCGCTTTCAGATGCAGGCCAAAACAGGCGTGATGTTCGACGATGTGGCGGGGATTGAAGAAGCCAAAGAAGAACTTCAAGAAGTAGTAACTTTTCTGCAAGAGCCAGAACGGTTTACTTCTGTCGGTGCCAAAATTCCTAAAGGGGTACTTCTGGTAGGATCGCCGGGAACGGGTAAAACCCTGATGGCCAAGGCAATCGCGGGTGAGGCTGGCGTCCCATTTTTTAGTATTTCTGGTTCGGAATTTGTCGAAATGTTCGTCGGCGTGGGTGCTTCTCGCGTCCGCGATTTATTCAAAAAAGCCAAAGAGAATGCTCCGTGTTTGATCTTCATCGATGAAATCGACGCAGTGGGTCGTCAGCGGGGCGTAGGCATCGGTGGCGGTAACGACGAGCGCGAACAAACCCTCAATCAATTACTGACCGAGATGGACGGATTTGAGGGCAATAACGGCGTAATTATCATCGCGGCTACCAACCGTCCCGACGTCTTAGACACGGCCTTATTACGTCCGGGACGATTCGATCGACAGGTGCAAGTAGATCCGCCCGATTTTAAAGGTCGCTTGGCAATTCTACAGGTGCATAGTCGCGACAAAAAAGTCGATCCAGAAGTTGCGCTTGAAGTTATCGCGCGGCGGACACCAGGATTTACTGGTGCAGATCTGGCCAACTTGATGAACGAAGCCGCAATTTTTACCGCTCGGCGGCATAAAGAAGCCATTACCATGTCAGAAATCAACGATGCGATCGATCGCGTCGTCATGGGCATGGAAGGTCGTTCTCTGGCTGATGGTAAAAAGCGACGCCTCGTTGCCTATCACGAAATCGGTCACGCGCTTGTCGGCGCGATCGTCGGCTACAAGCCGCTCCAAAAGGTTACCATCCTCCCACGCGGTCGGTCGGCGGGTTCGGCTTGGTACATGCCCGATGAAGAGCAGGGGCTGATTTCTCGTGCTGAATTTTTAGCCGATATTGCGACGACGATGGGCGGACGAGCCGCAGAAGAAGTTATTTTTGGGACTTCGGAAGTGACCTCTGGTGCTAGTGGCGATATCGAAATGGTCACCAACACGGCACGTAATATGATCGTTCGCTATGGCATGTCGAGTCTCGGACAATTTGCCATCCCCACAGATGGCGATTGTTCGGAGGAAATTGCCGCAAAAATCGACATCGAAATTCGTAACCTTGTCGAAGCCGGACACCAAAAAGCAGTAGAAATTATCTCTGAGAATCGTCAACTGGTGGACATACTCACCGATTTGTTACTCGATAAAGAGACGATCGAAGGTGAAGAGTTCCGCCAAATTATCGATCGCGAAATGGGACTTAAGGAAGTAGTGCAAGCCAAACCAGCCTTAGCTGGCTCCTAAGTCAAAACTGATATCTGAAGTTTGCCACTTTACTCATCAGGGTAAGGTGGTTTTTTTGTAAATAATCTGCCCCAATCTTTTAGAGCAGCGATCGATATTTCCCGCACTTCCTTTGTCATTTTCAGGAGTTACGCAGTTGGAGAAAGAACGATCGAAGGAGCGGCCAAATAAGAGCGAATAGCATCACGGACGATACTGAGTTTAGACTCATACCAACTGATGCCAGTGTTAAACCAGTGAATTTCCAGTCGCAGGAATGCACGAATCGAACAACCAATATGATTACGTTGAGCACGAGCAGAGCGAACAGAACACTTATCAACACCACAGCATTGCTTCAAACCGCGATGATATTCCTCAATCGACCATTCATATTCTGCCCATTGCAGACGCTGTAGATGATTCATGTGGAGGTCATTGGTAGCCCAGTAGTCAATGTCACCGTCTGGAGCAACAATCTTGAAGACTCGGATAAAACCATAACCTTTGAGATGAACCACAGTGCCATTGGAGGAGATTTCCACCTCCTTGATGGGACGATTGCCCTGGCGATCGGGATTGACCAATCGATTACATTTGAGCCTAGTCAACCAAGTCCACCCATAGCTATTAATTAGCTTGAGATTATCCAAGGCACTAAACCAACTGTCAAATGCCACACATTGAGGTTGAAACCCTCTCTGTTTAGCGATCGCCAGCATCGCTCGAAAATGGTCGTTCTTCGTTGCGCCATCAACTGGCTTATCATACAGGCGATAGTCGATGGGGATGTGTTTATCCCCATCCGACCACAATAAACTCGTGAGGTTGCGGATGCAATCGCGCTGAGGTCTCCTCAGCGTGCGTTGCACCAAGCAGTTGATGTACTCTATCTCTGTATACTTGGCTGGGTTCATTTCTCTGTTTTAGCTCATTTCTCCTCCAACTGCGTAACTCCTGATTTTGTTCGAGCAAGCGATCGATATTTATCCGATCGACAGCGAGTACAATAGCCAAAATTGATGTTATTGAGAACAGATTTGGCAAAGTTTGCGCGTTGTCAAAATGACGAATGCCGACATCACTTTACGAGTGGGTTGCTCCATTCAAAGCCGTCTGAACCAACAGTTTAATCGACTCACTGGCATAACCCCACGCCAGTTAGCTAACATCAATCGCTTCACTCAATGAACTTAATAAAATCTGTCCAAAGATAGATATTTTTGGCGATCTGTTTCGAGCGACTCATTCGATCGAGAGAGGCAAATACGGGAAATAATCGCTATCCTGGAAAAAGCCGTGTCAATTTCACGAACTTATGGAAACATCTGACTCCCCAAGTTCATCGCCAGAAACCACAGCAAAAACTCGCCGTCCCAAACGGTGGCAGTTTGGTTTGCTAGCTCTGTTAATATTACTCGGCGGTGGGGCGATCGTCTGGCGGACGATGATGCCCAGCCCAGAGGCTGCACCGCCAGCCGCCGCCGCACGCGGACTGCCGCCCACTCCCGTCCAAACCGCTGCAATCCAACGCGGACAAGGTACCAGAAGCATACAGTTAGCAGGACAGACGGAGGCAAATAAAAGTGCCACCTTGCGGACTCAGACCGCCGGAACCGTCGAGCGCGTACTTGTCGAAGTCGGCGATCGAGTCAAGCCAGGAATGACGATCGCGACTTTGGATGATGACGAGCGACAACTGGCACTCGCAGAAGCACAAGCAAAACTGGCACAAGCCCGTAGCGAACTGGCACGGCTGCAAGTGGGGACTCGATCGGAAATCATTGCCCAGCGGCGAGCGCAAGTGAAATCGGCTCAGGCGAGCGAACGCGAGGCTCTGGATAACTACAATCGCAACGCATCGCTGGTCAAATCTGGGGCGATCGCTAAACGAGTGCTGGTGGAAGCACGCGCTAGTGTCGATACTACGCGGGCGCAGCGGTTGCAAGCCGAAGCGACGCTAGCAGAATCCACGGCTGGCCCGACTCGCGAAGAAATTGACGCTCAGAAATCTAGCGTCGCAGCCGCCCAATCGGTAGTCGATCGAGAGCGACTGAACCTGACGCGGACTCAAGTTAAATCGCCGATCGATGGTACGGTGCAAACGCGCGAGGTGAATGTGGGCGATCTGGTACAGAGTCGCGATCCGGTCGTGACGCTGGTAAATAATAACGAGTTGGACGTGTTTCTCGAACTGCCCGAACAACTGACTGGAAGCGTCACGGCTGGCTTACCCGTCGAACTCCGAGCGCGCGCGCTCCCCGACTGGCGCGGACGCGCGACGATTAGCGGCGTAGTTCCAGCGGCTAATGCGGCATCGCGGCGGCAATTGGTGCGGTTGCGGTTGCTAAATCCACCCCCGAATTTATTACCCAAGATGGCGATCGCGGGTACGCTCCAGTTACCGATCGCTGCTACTAGTCTGAGCGTCCCCCGCGATGCGCTGGTACGTCGCGAGGAAAACTGGTTGGTGTATACCGTTCGGGATGGTAAGGCGGTGGAAGTAAAAGTGCAGATGGTCGCCGATCTGGGCGAAACGGTAGCAATTTCTAGCCCGCAGTTGCGATCGGGGCAGGCAGTAGTAGTACGGGGCAGCGAAGCACTCCGACCGGGATCGCCCGTGCAGGTCGTCGAAAACCAAAAAACGAACAAAACCTCATGAACTTCATTGAAACGGCTGTCCGGTGGCGACACGGTATCGTTGGGTTATTTTTGCTGTTGGTTCGGGAAGCTATGCTTACTAGATCTCAATCGCGGCAAGCTCTCTCTGGATGTCTGGGTCATTTGCCAACAATCTCGTCATTTTCTTTTAGTGATGAACCAATGTATCTAGATAAGTTAAGGAGCAATTTTTGATAAACACGATCGCTAATACATCCAATCGATCGCCTAAGTTCATCGCGCGGAATTACATGTAGAAAGCTCAATCTCACTAACGATTCTTTTTTTAATCCAGTAGCAGCAAATTCAAGATCGTCAGCGCGGATTATTTCATCAAAGTCTGGAATATATTTATTCAGTTGAGTACTAATCGCACAAACTAAAAAGTCTCCATTTGGCATTTTTCGTAAGATTAAGACCGGACGAGGTTTTTGCTCTCTATCTACTTGAGGGAGTACCGCTAAAACAATTTCACCCTCTTTCATTTATGCTTGAAACTCCTTGGTTTCCACTAATTCGTAGTCCGGTTCGTCATCTCCATAGGCTCTACTCAATCCCTGCAATGATAATTTAGTCCAGTCTTCGTCAGTCCAGTCTTCGTCACTCCAATCTTCGGCGGCTGGGTTGAGATCTACTTGGGGGAGTGCTGCGGATTTAATCTGTTTATCAATCTGAGCCTGTAGCCACAATTTATCTTCAACTGGAAGTAAGGCAATTTCACGCTCTAGCTTATAAGCTGCTGGCGAATGGTTAGGAGTCATATTTGGTAAGGACATGGAATCGATTGATACGCTCAATTTAACATATCCTCCATTCTCAACTCGTGAAGATGTCCACATACAGGTAAAACCTCATGAACTTGATTGAAACGGCTGTCCGGTGGCGACACGGTACATTTGTGTTATTTTTGCTGTTGGTGATGTTTGGATTCATTGCCATGTTTCGGCTGCCGTTGGAACTTCAGCCTGGAGGCGATCGACCGGAAATTACGATTTCTACGCCTTATATTGGTGCGGCACCTGCCGAGGTGGAGAATTTAATTACGCGCCCGATCGAGGATGTGTTGGAGGAAATTGAAGGGATTCAAGAAATTACCAGCCAAAGTTTATCGGGGTTTAGTACGATTACGATGAAATTCGATTGGGGTACCGATGTCGATGCGCGGCTGGTGGCGACACTCAACAAGCTCCAGCAACTCGGCGATCTGCCAGAAGAGGCTGGAGATTCGGATATTCAGGTCGCCAGCGGCAATAATAACCCGATGATGTGGCTGGTACTCAAGCCCAAACCAGGGTTTCAGACCGACTCTAACCGTTATCGCGATTTAATCGATCGCACGATCGAACCCGCACTCCGGCGCGTGGAAGGTACGAGTCGATTTTTTATCGTTGGCGGGCAAGAACGGGAAGTCGAAGTATTAGTCGATCCTAAAGCTTTGGCCGATCGCAATCTCAGTCTTACTACTGTCACCACTGCACTGAGTACCAACAATCGCGATATTCGGGGTGGCCCCCTGGTCATCGGCAAACGCGAATATCAAGTGCGGACGGTCAATCGCGCCCAAGCCATCAAACAGCTCGAAACCTTCGTACTGCGCCGCGATGACTCTGGGACGGTGTATCTGCGGGATGTGGCGAATGTCGAGATGGGTCGCAAGTTCCAAGACAGTGCTTTTTTGTTTAACGATGCGCCCTCGGCGGGAATTGGCATCATTCGGCGCGTAGGTGCGAACGTGCCGGAGGTAGCTAAGGGTGTCAAGGAGGTATTGGCGAATTTAGAAGCCCAATTCGATCGGCAAAAACAAGGCGTAGACTTCGAGATTCTCTACGATGAAAGTACGTACATCGAGCAGTCGGTGGCAAATGTGCGCGGCGATCTGATTACGGGTGGCGTGTTGGCGATCTTGGTATTGCTATTATTCTTGGGTTCGCTGCGGACGGTAATTGTCGTGGCAATTAGCATTCCGATCGCGATGATTGTGGTATTTATCGTCAGTGCGGTGTTAGGTCGATCGCTCAATATCATTAGTTTGGCCGCATTGGGGTTTGCAGCGGGGATGGTGGTCGATAATGCGATCGTCGTCATCGAAAACATCTTCACCCACATGCAACAGGGCAAAAATCGCCTGGAAGCGACGATCGACGGCACCAAGGAAGTCAGCGGGGCAATTGTGGCGGCAACACTGGCAAACGTGGCGGTATTTGCGCCGTTGGTGCTGGTAACGGGCGAAGTCTCGCAGTTATTTATCGATATGGCAATTACGATTACAGCGGCGGCTGTGTTATCGATGTTTGCCTGCTTGACATTTTTGCCGATGCTCGCCAGTCTGGTACTCGATCCCGCTGAGGCGCAGCAGACGTTTGAATTGGGCGATGCCAATCCTATCGATCGACAGGCGCAAGTCCGCCGCAACTGGTTGGAAGGATCGATCGTCCGTACTTCTGCTGGCTTTCGACGGGTGCAAAGCAAGTTAGAAAGCTTCTTGTTAGCGACGGTGGGATGGGCGTTAGGGCCGCGCCGGATTTTGCGGCGGCTGGCATTATTATCGATTCCGATCGTGTTATTAGTGTCGAGTATTTTCTTGCTACCCCCAGCCGATTATCTGCCCCAAGGCAACCTCAATTTTGTCTTTTGGTTGACCGAAAACTTCCCCGGTACCAGCGTCCCCGAAGCCGTCAATCTATCGGCCCCCGCCCGCGCCTTTCTCAAACAGCAACCCGAAATCTCCAGCACCTTTTTTGCCAACTTTCCCCAGTTTCGCGGGATTGGGATGTCCTTAAAACCCGATTCAGCTACGGGTGGCGGACTGGCAGAGATGGAAAAACGCTTACTGGGGCGAAGCTTCGGGTATCCCGGCTATAAATTCATGTTCCCGATCCGGTTCCCGATCTTCAACGATCCGGGTAAGTCCTTTGAGGTACAGATTATCGGCCCCGATCTCACTCGACTCAACCAGTTAGAGCAACAGTTAATCAAGCAAATCTCCGCCTTACCAGGAGTAGCCAATGCCCGTTCCAATGCGATCGATGGTGCGCCCCAATTACAAGTAATTCCCGATCGCGAACGCCTCGCCGAAGTCGGACTCTCCGAATCAGAAGTCGGCGCAATGGTCGAAGCCGCTCTGGGCGGTCGCTTTGCATCACAATTCATCGACGGCAAAGAAGAACTCGATGTCACCGTCCAGTTGCAAAATATCTTTGTTAAAACACCCGAACAGTTGCGGCAATTATCGCTCTACAGCGCGCGGATTCCCCAAACTACCTCTACCACACCCAGCACAAATTCCACAACCTCCACCGCCACCCCAACCGCCAGCGGCGGCCAACTTCAGCTCGCCGATGTCGCCACCGTCACCGAAACGATCGGCCCTGGCGTAATCAACCATGTAGACTTAGAACGCTCCACCACCCTCACCGTCAGCCTAACTCCAGCCGCACCCTTGGGACAGCTCGTGAACCAAACCGAATCCCAAATCCTCACCCCCTTACGCGCCAAACTACCCCCAGAATTTCGCCTAGAATTGGCTGGTTCTGCCGATCGATTATCCGAAACCGTCACTCAACTCGCATCAGCCTTCGCTTTCTCAGTAATTATCACCTACTTGCTCCTAGTGGCTCTATATCGATCGTTCCTCTATCCGCTCGTAATTATGGCCACCGTCCCGATGGGCTTGACAGGCGCACTATTGAGCCTAGTAATTGCAAACTGGATTCCTGGTGTCATCGTACCCTTAGATATGATTACCGGATTGGGCTTTTTAATTTTGACTGGGGTAGTAGTCAATAACGCCATCCTCATCGTCGAGCGAGTACTCCAACTTCAGGAGGAGGGACAAAAATACGATGAAGCCATCTATAATGCGACACGCGATCGCCTGCGACCGATTTTTATGTCCGCAGGTACGAGCATCTTAGGCATAGTACCGCTGGCGATTTTCCCAGGACAGGGATCGGAATTGTATCAGGGGTTAGGAATCGCGCTCACTGGCGGGTTGGCATTCTCAACCATCCTCACCCCTACTGTAGTCCCCGCATTGATGGCGTTATTGCAGGATTTTTCAGGCGATCGTCGCAAACATATTATTGGTAGTTAGTATGTTTTAGGAGCCGGATTGGCGATCGATCGAAGATTACTAGCTTCGTTATAACGTTCGCGATCGCCGGACTCATACAACTCCAGCTACTAGTCAGTGTACTACAAAGTCCCGGTGCATCGTGCTTGTTAGACCGCGCCCTAAAACCAAAATCCTACAAACCTTCCATCAACGGCTTGGCAGGGTCACGTATCCCGCGCCCGCAATCCCTGAAAAGCAGACTGTTTTATACTACAGTTTGCAAGTCTCTGCGAGAGAGAAGATACAAATCCCAAGCCCAGAAATCCCCCATCCTGGTCAGTATTCCACAAATCGACCCAATCATAACCAAACCAACCTATACCAAATCCCCCCGGCAATTGTCCTTTAGGAGAAAGAGATTGATTAAAGCTAAGTTCTTCATAACTTACCCAATCATCATTCTTCCACCAACCCACTCGAACGCAAAATTGTGTCCAGTTTTTGCCAGGACTTATGGCACTACCGCAGTCTTCCCAAATCTTTTTCTGAATGCTAAATCCAAAATGACCATTGCTAGCTGTCATCCAGAGCCGATCGATAGTCCTGAGATCTTTACAGGGAAATTTTTGGAGGCTCTCAGAATTAAACCAGTGTTCATTGACTCGGTTGGCGGCTTTGAGCATAACCTGAATTGTTTCTCGATCGGCCTCTCGCCATTGACCAGTCTTGAGTAAGTCGCATAATTTGCGGTAGTCCACACCATTTTTGGAGTCGAGGACGATAGCTTCAAGAGGATGTGGATACTTTGATTCAGATACCATACAAGCAAAAGGTCTAACTATTATTTAGACTGACAGCATCAGTCTAATACCCACAAAATGGGGTGTTATACGGGCAAATTTCCACCTAACACCCCCGATTTGGGTATTTAGGCAGAATAAATTCAGTCTAATCACTCTGAAGATTGGCCGAATGATTTCGAGATTGTTTGTAATAACTTTTAGTAGATTAGGTTCGGGATCTCCCGTTCGCTTGAAAGATCCCAAATACGATTTCCTGTACAATGCAACGCGCGATCGATTGCGATCGATCTTTATGTCCGCAGGTACGAGCAGCTCAGGCATAGTACCGCTGGCGATTTTTCCCGGACAGGGATCGGAATTCGATCGCGAAGCGTGCCGTAGGCAATCGAGGGCTGGGAAGTGCGATCGCTGGTGGGTTAGTATTCTCGATCGTCCTCACCCCTACAGTAGTTCCGGCATCGATCGCATTATTGCAAGAGCGATCGGGCGATCGTCACTTATACACGATCTTGTTCTACTTCAAAGCTTCAATCGTGACCAACCCACCCTCGATCGCTTGAATTCGTAGATCGTAGCCTCGCAATAGCTGCATCCCAATCAACGGAGCCGTCTCTGATTCGTTGATGTAAATCTCACGATACTGTCCGTCCCAAATCACAAGCCCGATGTAAACTTCAAACGTGCAGAAAGTCCCGTCGCCCAATGTCGCAGTATCTCGACCCTCCCAACTAAACCCCAATGTTGAAATCGTCTCAGATGGCAAGGTAAGAAACCCCGAAAACCCTGTATCAATTACAGCATCTACCATCTGCGTTGTCTCATTATTCCTGACCGCGATCGATAAAGTCGCCTCACACCTTTGATTCACACGACCCTGCATCATGGTTTTGTTCTCAAACTCCGTGCGCCAAAGCGATCGACGGCTGAATGCCCAATGCGAATAAACCAAGTCTGGGCATCAGGCACTCGCGCAGAAAGATGTTTCGCTGCCGTTACCAAATCCTCTGCAACTTCAAAAGCTCCAGTTTCGATATCGATCGCCACAATCTTGCCATCATTACCTTCTTCGACTTGCGATCGAATCTGAGACTCATAGAGTGCATCGCCACGTTGGGCAAACTCTTCCTTGCTATATCGTGGTTGTCGTACTGCCATCGGTTTAACCTTAATGAGACTTAGATCCTCTTCATTTTAGCTTAGAGGAATGAGCATAAAAATGCTGACAATGCAACGCGCGATCGACCGCGATCGATATTTAAGTCCGCTGGTACGAGCATCTTGGGTATAGTAACGATAGCAATCTTTCTCGGACAGGGAGCGGAATTCGTTCGCGAAGCGTGCCGTAGGCAATCGAGGGTTGGGAATTGCGATCGCTGGTGGGTTGGCATTCTCGATCGTCTTTACCCCACTGTAGTCCCCGCATTAATGGCGTTATTGCAGGATTTCTCAGGCGACGGATCTTGGTTGCGATATCTATTGAGAAAATAATCTGACTAAGGTATTGACAGCTCCTAAAATATCGCGTATATTGATAAATGTCTGAAACAAGCCCCCATCGTCTAGAGGCCTAGGACACCTCCCTTTCACGGAGGCGACAGGGATTCGATTTCCCTTGGGGGTACTCAGAAATTCTTAAAAAGAGGTTAGGCATTATTTGTCTAGCCTCTTTTTGCATGACTGGTAATTAGAGGGTAGGCTTTAGGCTTTAGGTTTTAGGCAGAAAGCAGGGAGTTGGGAGCGGGGAGAGGGGAGCGAAGAGAAGATTGTTATATTACCCATCCACTCATCCACCCATCCACCCATCCACTTATCCACCCATCCACCCATCCACCCATCCACCCCTATACTCTCTAATGGATTTTTCGCATATTCCAGTATTAAGCCAGGAGATCGTCACTGGCTTAGGTGTAATAGCAGGTGGTTGGTATTTAGATGCCACAGTGGGTGGTGGCGGACATAGCGAACTGATTTTGCAGGCTGCGCCAGATGTGCGGCTAGTCGCGATCGATCGCGACTTGCAAGCTCTAGATGCTGCTAAAGCCAGACTCGCACCTTATGGAGAGCGCGTGACATTTTGGCATGGAAACTATGCCGATTATCAGCCGTCGGGATGCCAATTCGATGGGATTATTGCCGATTTGGGTGTCAGTTCGGTGCAATTAGATCTCGCCGAGCGTGGCTTTAGTTTTCGGAATGAAGCACCTTTAGATATGCGGATGGATCGATCTCAAGGGATGACAGCCGCAGATTTAGTCAATCAGACTTCGGAAGTCGAATTGGCACGAATTATCTTCACTTATGGGGAGGAGCGTCTCTCGCGGCAAATTGCGCGGGAGATCGTCGCAGGACGCCCATTTACGACGACTACGCAATTAGCTTATACGATCGGGGGTGCGGTGCCGAAGTCTTACCGTTACGGACGCATTCATCCAGCGACGCGGACATTTCAAGCTTTGCGGATTATGGTCAATCAAGAGTTGAGTTCGCTCGAAAAGTTTTTGGCGGTTGCACCGACATGGCTCAAGCCTGAAGGGAAGCTCGGGCTAATTAGTTTCCATAGTTTGGAAGATCGGATTGTCAAGCATACTCTCCGCGAAAATGAGCTGCTTAAGGTATTAACTAAAAAGCCGATTATCGCCAGCGATGCAGAATTAGCCAGCAATCCGCGCGCTCGATCTGCTAAGTTGAGATGGGCCGTGTTAAATTCCTTTGTTGAGGTTGCCCAGAGGCGATCGTAGCGGTATTCCAAACCCTGTCTCTTATACACATC
>NZ_PVWO01000257.1 GCF_003003845.1 Chamaesiphon polymorphus CCALA 037
GTTTAGTTACTAATTTAAGTTACTAATTTAAGAACTCATTCTCTCAATAATAAACGGCATCGATAAACGATATAAAACCCAAGCTGCAAGTAACAACCCAAAACTCAAGCCACTTACTAGCCAAAAACTTGTTGGATCGGACACTATACCAGTCGTTGCCAAATCTCTTGCGGTCGTCAATAAAGGCGTAACAGGATTCCAATTCACCACCGTACTGAACCATCCTTGCTTAGGAACAGGGTAAATCACCGGAGTCAACAACAACCATGGAGTTACAATTAGCGGAATTAATCGCCCGATATCTCCATACAAAACCCCAAAAGGCGCAATGAACAAGCCAATCCCAGTTCCCAATATAACCAAATGAATTATAGCTACAAATGCTGGAATCACAGTCCAAGTAATTGGAATTTTAAACCAAATAAACAGTCCTAAAATCAGGATTAACTTAATCCCAAAATTAAAAAATATCTCACCTAATTTAGCTAAAATAATCGCTTCCTTCGGAAAATTAATCTTAGCCAGCATTTGATTGGCGGCCCCTACTGCTGCCAACGGCCCCATCAAAGCCTCGGTAAAAGTTTGCCATATTGACATACTAAACATCACATAAGCCGGATAGGGAATATCAGTTACTCCAATATTAACTACCCCAGCATTCTTTGCTGCTACTAATCCCAACGCGGTAATTATCGGTGGGAAAAACGCCCACAATATCCCTAATAAAGACTGCCGATACTGAGCACTAATATCTCGCACTAATAGTCGCCAAGCTAGCTCTCTAGAAGCCAATAAATCCCGACCCATTTCTCTCAACAACATTAACGGATTGCGAATGCGGCTTTCAGGAGTGTAGAGAACTCGCATCGAAGTTTTATTAGATTTACTCATTTTGTAAAATTTACAACCATTATAAATATTTAGAGATGACTGTAATAGTGCCAATTTCAATGATTGGATATTGTGCTATGTTATGTGTTCTTCATAAGGTTGTCGTATTATTGAGATATTCTCCGGAATATACTGTGTTTAAGTCTATTAAAGAAACCTACAAGAAGTGTTTTCTTGCTTATCTGAATATTATTAGGATTAAACCCAAATTCTGATATTCTTTTAATGTCTGAAGTAGGCCAGCCCACAATGCAGTTTAATATATTGGTGTCGTGCACTGTTTGTAACCAGTAGAAATCATCATTAATATCTATTACCTTGATATCTCCTAAATCATTGTGGAAATAATTATAGACTATATCAACATTATTTGTGTCAATTTTTGATACAAGGCTAATAAAAGGATTAGATGGAACTTTAGTCCAAACCAACTCATTGTACGGCACAACTTTCAATTGATAACCTTTTAATAGATTTAAAGCAATTTTCCGATCGCTCACAACAAACTCATTAGGATCGCTAGTGTAACTTTGCAACCGTAATATGGCTCGTTTATGTAAAGCATCATCTGAATCTAAGCCAGTTGTGATTACATGAGTATTTTCAGCGTTAGTGTTATCTAATATAAAATTTTCAACATCTTCTAAAAACAGAACACCCCCATGTACGTATCTAATCTCACATGGGACTGGACACTTTTCAAGTAATTGGTTAAACTTGTTCCTATATTTATTTTCTGTATCTCGATCTAGATAGATTAGCCAATGAAAATTTTTACAATCCTGGTTGAATACAGAGGGAAGACAATACTTCTGGAACAAATCAATACGTTTGTTCATCCATTCATCTGTATATTCTTTGTCTATAACTTCCAAGTTATTGTCGAAATCGACTGGCTTAACACTAAATCTTGTGATTAAGAAATGTTTGAAATTAATTATCATCAGCTTTGATTTAATTATTTGCCTACAACGAGTGAGTCTACACTAAATTTCTAGTTAATATTCAGTGATATAATCAGTTTCGATCGAGATTCTATAGTTTTGAATTGAAGATAGTGCGATCGATACTCCTTATTTAATAAACTCAGATCTAAAAACGGTTAAAAATGACGGTACTGGTGCCATTCCCACGCATGTTGCACGATCGCGTTCAAATCGGCATACTTTGGCTTCCAACCTAAAATCTGACGTGCTTTATCGCTACTACCAATCAATACGGCAGGATCGCCGCTGCGGCGGGGACATTCTTCCACCGGGATTTCTTTGCCAGTGACTTGCTTGGCGGTATCGATGACTTCTTTGACCGAGAAGCCGTTACCGTTACCCAGATTAAAAATTTGGCTATCTTGATGTTTGAGTAGATACTCTAGACCCAAAACGTGAGCTTGAGCCAGATCGGTAACGTGAATATAGTCGCGAATACAGGTACCGTCGGGAGTATCGTAATCAGTACCGAAGACGGATATTGCCGCTCGTTTGCCCGCAGCCGCTTGGAGGATCAACGGAATCAAGTGGGTTTCGGGATTGTGGTCTTCGCCAAATAACCTGTCGGGATCGGCACCAGCCGCATTAAAATAGCGAAAGATGACTGATTTGAGGCCGTATGCGGGATCGTAGTCCTTCAAAACTCTTTCGATGACTAATTTCCCAGCTCCGTAAGGATTAATTGGGTTTTGAGGGTGATTTTCATCGATCGGGATCTGCTGCGGGTTGCCATAAGTCGCACAGGTAGATGAGAAGACAAAATTAGTGACGCCATGTTGGCGCATCACATCGAGTAAGGCTATGGTACCAACTACATTATTTTGGTAATATTTGGCTGGATCTGTTACCGATTCGCCTACATAGGCATAGGCAGCAAAGTGCATCACCGCTGCGATTTTGGTGCCAGTGAAAATTTGGTCTAAGACATGGCGATCGCTAATATCCCCTACTACTAATTTAGCCTTTAAGTGGGCTTCGATCGGCTCGCGGTGTCCGTACACCAAATTATCCAAAATGATGACTTGAAATCCACGCTCTTCTAAAGCTTTAACTGCATGAGCACCGATATAGCCAGCTCCACCCGTTACTAATATCGTTCGATCGGAAGAATCCATAATGTAAGATCGGTAAATTATCTAAATATTTGACTACGTGTCTAATATCTCATTTATAGTGCCCTAAATTAGCTAGTCGATTGGCACTAGCCACAACTTTTAGTCGTGCCATTAATTTGCTAATTTGGGGCTGTAGCCTTCAGTCTGTGTCAGCCAATTCCTACTACTAACTGTCTACAACCACACTAAACTTATCTTTGCAACCCAACTATCATTTCGCTCGATCTCAATCGAGGAGCCAATCAGTGGAGATCCGCCAAAAGGCGGTAGTATAGCTTGCTGAATTGCTGGTATATTTATATACAGTTAATAATTCGGAAAAATTACCATCCGCACTAGCCGATCGTATTAAAAGCTTTGACACCTTGATATTGTTTTACCCGCGCCTCTCTTCTGGTAAATTCGCTCACAGATGGGTTGCCATTGGGGTGAACGACACCAGTGACCCTTTGCCAGAGTTCGTCTGGAGCGAGAGATATATCGTAGGTGCGATCGCTAGTTTTGCATACGTAGTACCACTGAGTACTTTGGCATCGATCGCACCAAAAAGCTTCGAGCCATTCTCCAGTGATAGAAACGGTAGTGTGAAAACCAATCAACGTGTGTGCCGCTGAATGTTTTATGCCCCGAGCTTCAAGCTGCTCGGGTCGATCTGCAAACAAATAATACTTTTTACTCATACTGTCGAGATAACAGTCATGAACTGGACAGTAAATACTTCGCCGTTTAGACCTGCTGCGGTTTTTGATACACTTATCCTGCACTTCGGCCTCCTTTACTGTAATCGATCGCAGTGAACTGAAGGTTGCGGGGGAGAGACTGAGATCTAAATCGATCGTCAAAGCCCACTCCGGTAAACTACACATACAATACCAGATCGGTATCGGGGTGTGCTAGCTCGGGTTAGTATTTAAAGTAGTCGATCGAGTCCTATATAGTAGGACCCTCGCAATACTCGCACGATCGCCTAACGGCAAATATGTAAGTGGTTTCCCACATCGACGAGAATTACTTAGATTGAGTGTTAGTAACTGATGTAGCGTTTGTATCGCTTTGCCCAAAATCATACCATACTAGTACTCTCTCCTCGATCGCATATCTAGGCTCCGTGGTGAAAAATCATAGCGAGATTATACTATAAATACAGCTTGGCTAGTAGTAAGCTACTAAAAGTGGGCAGCTATTCGATCTGTGACTGCTCCTGCATCTTCTGCACTAAAGCTTGAGTGAGAGGATGGTCGGAAAGTCGATCGACTCGTCCAGTATTCACGACTTGCTGTAGAAAGTCAAGAAAATCTAAGCGAACTTTTTGAGTCTTAGGGTGATCTGCACCGAGATTTTGTTCTCTGATTGTCAGGGATCGAGTGTACAGTTCCTCTGCTTCGCCGTATCGTTGCAGTGATTGATATACAAAAGCCAAGTTGTTTAAGCTAGTGGCAATTTGGAGACTATCAGCACCGACTTGTTGCTCTCTAATCGCCAGCGATTGGGTATAACAGGCTTCTGCCTCGTTATATCGTCCTGTTTTATAGTATAAACTCGCCAAATTGTTGAGACTTTGAGCCGTGTGTGAGTGCTGTTCGCCCAACTGACGTTGTCTGATTTCCAGCGCGCGGACATACAATGGTTCTGCGGCAACATAATTGCCCGTTTTATAGTATAAAACTGCTAAATTATTTAAGCTTTGAGCCGTGTTGGGATGATTCTGCCCCAGCTGCCGCTCGTAAATTCCTAACGCGCGGGCGTACAGTGGCTCGGCTTCGGCATACATTTCAATCCGATAGTACAAACTGGCTAAATTATTCAGTCCTTGAGCGGTATAAGGGTGATCCCCACCCAACTGTCGTTCGTAAATATTGAGCGCGCGAATCAGTTGCGATTGTGCGTCGGGAAATTGACCCATCTCGTAATTTAGATTTGCCAACCGCTCCAGACTTTGAGCTGTATAAGTATTTTCCCAACCTAATTGCTGTTCGCAGATCGCTAAAGCGCGCTCGTATAAAGGTTGTGCGTCTTCATATTGTTGGAGTGACTTGTAGAGACCTGCTAAATTATGCAAGCTAGCGACGAGATCTAAGTGGGTGGGACTCAGTTGCTGTTCGCGAATTTTGAGCGCGCGGAGATAGAGCGATTCAGCATCTTCACATCGCTCCATCGCTGAGTATAAATTAGCTAAATAATTTAGACTATCTACTGTTTTGAGGTGGTTAACGCCAACTTTTTGTTCGTAAATCTTGAGCGCGCGAATATAAATAGATTCGGCTTGTTCGTAACGCCCCATCTCCAGATAGACATTTGCCAGCTCGTGCCAACTTTGAGCGGTATCGAGGTGATCTGTGCCTAATTGTCGTTCGTAAATTTCGTGAGCGCGCAGGAACAGAGGCTCGGCTTCAGCATACCTGCCCATGACTAGATATAATCCAGCCAAGTGGTTTAAGCTTTGAGCCGTGTCGATGTGGTCTGCACCCAATTGACGATCGCAAATCTGGTGAGAACGCACGTACAAAGGTTCGGCTTCGGTATATCGCCCCATTGCTGCATATAACTGAGCTAAACTGTATAAGCTTTGGGCTGTATGTAAATGATTGCCGCCCAAGCGATCTTCGCGAATCGTCAAAGAGCGACTGTAAAATGGCTCTGCATCCGTATAACGACCCATTGACTCATACAAAAGTCCGAGATTATTTAAACTTTGGACGGTGAAGGGATGACTCGCGCCTAACTGCTCTTCTCTGATCGACAAAGTGCGAGAGTATAGCGACTCGGCTTCAGTATATTTACCCATCGACTCATACAAGACTGCTAAATTATTTAGATTTTGAGCAGTATAAAGATGGTCGGCACCAAAATGCTGTTCGGAAATACTAAGTGAATGAGTATAAAGAGCTTCTACCTCTGTATGTTGACCGATCGACTCATATAATGTCGCTAGTTGACTGGGATTGCTACTACTCCGATCGGCTGGCAATGATGGTAACTGCTGAGTAGAATTTTGAGCCTCGTTCATACAAACACTTAGATTTTTGACCTCAATCTCACTATATTCGATCGAATTTCGATCGTCTAGTCATTACAAGTAAAAATACTGAGCAAATTTAGAATTGATGCCAATCCCTGGAAGATTATACTGAGATTAAAGGCTATCAATGTTTAAATTTAACAATGATATCGGTAGTTTAGCTTGAATTATTCGACCGGAATTTGGATATACTTTAGCAATACAAAAAGAAATATGGAGCGGATTTCGCGCTCCGGTCATGGTGTATTTTTCTTGGGGATGGGTTGACTCGTAGAACTACGTTTTTGGTTGAGATCGGCAGGCAAGGAAGTAGAATTCTTTTTAATTTTGAGCTTAGGTGTATTTTCCTGTGCGGAGATAGTACCAGGTAGTGCTTGCAAAACTTGGATTTTTTCCTGATAGATAATCCTACTATCTCTACGCACCACTAATCTATTGGCCGCGATCGTGTAATTGGTGTCGCCATTATCAGCGGAGAACTGGTTGCGGTCGTAGTAACGCAGTCTGAGCGTAATGCCCTGAGATCCATCCCGAGAGAGGCCAACATAGTGAGTGGGATTTTTCGCGCCACAAATGTACATCAAAAAACTTTTTGATGTGGCCCGATAGAGAATTTTGGTACGCTCGGGACAAACTAAATTACTATCACCGTTAGATTCTAAGGGAATATTAACAGCAGCAGTCTCAGCAACTGAGGTTTTCTTTGCTTTTGCTACCGCAGGAGCCGAGCTGATGACACTAAAATTCCGAAATTTTACGGTTGTATCTACATCTCCGCTCAGTGGAATTTGGAGTAAGGCTACTTGAGTCAAATTAGCTGGTACTTTAGTAAAGACGAAACTTGCCTTGAAGGGAATATTTTCAATTAGCTCGGTTTTAATCGCGTTATTTTCACTAATTCTGTTGGCCAGTCCGATCCTGCTAGGATAATATTCGTTACCTTCAAAATCGACTAGCCTAATATTATCACCACTGAGATTGACCGTGCGATCGCTATTTTTACTGGTTAAGATTGCTTTGCAAACTAGATCTTGCAGCTTGCGACTGCAATTTTGAATGACTATTTTAACTCGATCGTCTTCATATGTAGCAGGACTGTTTTTGCTAGACAATGTGGGTACTTGAGCTAACAATTGATGTGGGTAACACCACAAACTAAAGAAACCACACCAACTAATTCTAACGATCGATTTTGTCATCATACCAGTAACAATAGATACACAATAATTTTTGCAGCAATTATATCATGCTTGTCTGTGACCGTATTAACAGCATTACTATGATTTTATATTCCGATTAAAACTCGAATACAATCGTTGGATTCGAGCGATTAAGAGTACTTAGCGCGATCGATCGCTGCCGAACAATTTTTGCGATCTTCTATTAGGATCGAGAGGGGTCGATTTGTTCTACAAATCGCTCGACATCTTCGATAATCCGGGTGAGTTCGGCTTCGCTATTGAGGCGGATGCGATCGTCGCGTAAGGTAATCGATACTTTGGCAACAAAGACGTTTGCCCAAATATTGGGATTGCAGAATATTTCCAGGAAAACATCTCCCGTATACTGATATTCGATCGGTTGATGGGGTTTGAGCTTGGCTCTTTCTCCTCCAGGTGTTTCTGCTGTTTTGGCTTTGAGAACTCGGACGATTTCATTCAGCTTTGCTTGTAATTCCCGAGCAGCCGTGAGTGTAAAACCACAGGACGCAGAACCACTAGCTAAGTTGAAGACTAGTTGTGATGTCATAGTTTCGATCGGGTGTGCAAAAATTATTGACTCCTTATATTAGACTAACTAGTCACATCAGATCCGAAGCGATCGTCTCAATCTGTAATGTCTGCTCTGATGGTTGCAAGTAAAGGGTGTCATAACCGATCGCTTTTGGACTTTGAGGCTGACATCGCAATTATTATAGGCTAGTGCAGTGTCAAAATTCAATATTAGGGTAAAGAGAAGTAAGTTTACAGCGAGCATCATCAATCTTCATTTGCCA
>NZ_PVWO01000258.1 GCF_003003845.1 Chamaesiphon polymorphus CCALA 037
TGGGGAGTAGCTTTGAAATTTTCATCTTCCATTTGTGGTTGTTTAGCTGTGAAGATTCTTAGCCTCAAAAACTATACAAGCTGAGACACATCCCTATCATGTCTCTTTTTATGTCTCAAAATACCTTTCTTTTAAAGTCTAAGGAATAATGAGATATATGAGCACAACTTGGAGTTTTTCCGTATGGCTCTGGTCGGATATGCGCGAGTTAGTTCGGTGGGGCAAAGTCTGGATGTCCAATTAGATAAGCTCCAACATTGCGACAAGGTTTATCAAGAGAAAAAAAGCGGCACAAGCCAGCAGCGATCTAGGTTAGATGCTTGTCTGGAATATGTCCGTGAGGGGGATACGTTGGTTGTCTCGCGGTTAGATCGTCTGGCTCGCTCTACTCTTCATCTGTGCCAGATTGCCGACTTGCTCAAGCGCAAACAGGTCGCTTTGCATGTCCTCGACCAGAATCTTGATACGTCGAGTGCAACTGGAAGACTTCTGTTTAATATGCTGGGTGCTATTGCTGAATTTGAAACTGAAATCCGCTCAGAACGACAGCTTGACGGTATTCATAAGGCTAAGGAGTTGGGTGTTCGCTTCGGTCGCAAACAGCTTTTGTCTGCTTCACAGATCGTCGAGCTGCATCTGCGACGCGCACAAGGTACTCTGATTAAAATTCTGATGAAAGATTTTTCTCTTTCTAAGGCGAGTGTCTATCGTTACTTGAAGAAAACTGCTAGCCCTGGTATATAAATCTGCTTATTCCCCCTTTTGGAGGGTTTATGCAAAAAACCCCAATTTCAATCCTGCCGATTAGTGGACGTATTTTTTGGCAGAGTCATATGTTCCCCACGCTAAAACTTCACAACAAGCTTGACGAAACCTACCTGTCATTGCGCACGAGTACGGGGAGTGATGTTCCCATGTTACTAAGTGCCAAACGGCAATTACAGGACGGGTCGATTATTAATACTTGTGTGTCGATCCCGATCCATCAACGAATGCAATATGAGGATGAAATTCTGAATCGGAAACAACAGGCTGAAGCAGCTATTCTGGCTCGCAAAGAGGCTGAAGCGAGACTACAACAAACTAATATCCAACTCGTCCAAGCTGACAAGTTAAAATCTGAGTTTCTGGCAAATGTGAGCCATGAAATTCGGACACCCATGAATGGAGTCATCGGCATGACTCAACTTTTGTCCGCTACAAACTTAGATCGCGTACAGCAGAGTTATGTCTCTACAATTCAAGATTCTGCTAATGCCTTGCTGGTAATTATTAATGATATTCTAGATATTTCTAAAATTGAATCTGGAAACTTTGAGCTAGTTGAAAGTCCGTTTGTGCTCAAAGATATATTTGAATCGATCTCTAGCCTCATGACTAAAGCGATCGCCGAAAAGGGGATTTCTTTTTCCTATGTTATCGATCCTGAAGTTCCACATACGATTTTAGGCGATCGCACCAGACTCAGGCAAGTTTTGCTCAATCTTGTGGGCAATGCCATTAAATTTACGACAAAAGGTGGGCTGAAGATCGATGTCTTTAGCAAAACTATTGAAGATGCCAAAGATCCAAATTTTGGAGCAGAAGGAAAGAGCCAAAGTCATGAAATCACGATCGCCATTCAGGATACTGGGATTGGTATTCAAGGCGATCGCCTGAGTAAATTATTTAAACCCTTTAGTCAAGCCGATGCTTCTACCAGTCGCAAATATGGCGGTACTGGTTTAGGTTTAGCCATTAGCAAAAGTTTAATTAACTTAATGGGAGGAACGATTTGGGTAGAAAGCTTAGGAAATGTTGGCGGCTTTCCTCCTCCTAATTGGATAGCAGATTTATCTATAGGAAAAGGTTCGACTTTTTACTTTACCTTTAATACGATTCTCTTACAAAGATGCTCCGCAAACGAAATCGAAAGCCAAAATCCAGAAGTATCAAACCCGCACGATTTAATCGATCGATCTCCTGTGGAGAATCGACAAACTAAATTAGAGATTCTCGTGGCGGAAGACAATTTAGCCAATCAGCAAGTGATAACATTAATGCTCCAAACATTGGGCTATACTGCCGATATTGCTAACAATGGAATTGAAGTTTTAAAGATCTTAAAGCAAAAATCCTACGATGCGATCTTTATGGACATGCAAATGCCCGAACTGGATGGACTAGAAACTACCAGAATAATTCGTCAATCTACGCTGTCTCAGCCTTGGATTATTGCTTTAACGGGTAATGCTTTTGAAGAAGATAGGCAAAATTGTGCAGAGGCTGGGATGAATGATTTTGTGACTAAACCGATCCGGATTCCCGAACTAAATAAATCTCTGTTAAGGGTTCCTCGATCCAGCTAGCTGGAAGAAAATCGATTCAGTAGTTGCCAGATGATAGATTGGTGTTTAACATTAAGTCAGAATGCGCAAACTGAGGGGCCGATCGTGGATGTAGTCGCTAATATTATTGAGCTAAAACCAAACACTCTAGATCGGGTAGAAGAGTGGGCGAAAACTCTCAACGAGCGTGCTGACGAAGCTATTGAAACACTACGAGATGAAGGTGTCAAAATAGAGTCTTGGTTCCACTTGTCACTGGATGGCAATGATTATTTGCTCTGCTATATGCGTGCAGAATCCATCAAAAAAGCACATGAGGTCGTACAGTCCTCTCCTCATGCCATAGACGCATACCATCAGCAATTCAAGAAAGATACGTGGGTAACTGGAAAATCTGCGCGACTTTTGGTTGACCTGGTTGATGGCAATAGCGCAGAACGAGTTCGGGACATCTGCGGCTCTGACAGCTAGCACGATCGCTTACAATGACGATACAGAGATAATGTGCAAAAAAGAATCGTTACCCAGTGAGGCAATATGGCACATCAACTCTCGCGGCGGCAATTTTTGATTCGTTCCACTCTCATTAGTAGCGGTACGATCGCCGCAAACTTGCTGACAAACGCTAGATTTAGCCATTCTGCACCCGCGATCGTTCCATCCGATAAACTACGTCCTAAAATTCCTTACGGCATCGCCAGTGGCGATATCACTCAAGGCAGTGCCATCGTTTGGAGTCGCAGCGATCGACCCGCGCGGATGTTAGTAGAGTATGCATACGATGACACATTCCGCAATTCTAGGCAAATCGTCGGGTCAGTGGCATTAGCAGCGAGTGACTACACCGCACGGCTGAATCTCACCGGACTACCCACTGGGCGATTCGTCTTCTATCGAGTTCGATTTCAAGATCTAGATGATGCCAAGCTCGTCAGCGCGCCCGTCAACGGCTCCTTTCGGACAGTTCCCAAACAGGGCAAAGACATCTCGTTTGTTTGGGGAGGAGATACCGCAGGTCAAGGCTGGGGCATCAATCCTGACTTTGGGGGCATGAAAATTTATGAGGCGATGCGACGACTGAATCCAGATTTTTTCATTCATTCGGGAGATACAATCTATGCAGACAACCCGATGCAATCTGAGGTTAAACTGGCAGATGGTAAAATTTGGCGCAACTTAGTTACAGAAGAAAAATCTAAAGTTGCTGAAACGCTTAAGGAATTTCGCGGTAATTATCTCTACAACTTGATGGATGAAAACGTCCGGCGATTTAATGCGGAAGTACCGCAGTTGGTGCAATGGGACGACCACGAAATCTACAACAATTGGTATCCCGATCGAATCATTGAGAACGACGATCGCTACAAGGTCAAAAACATAAATATACTTGCGAATCGGGCAAGACAAGCTTTTTTAGAATACGTTCCGATGCGGCTTAATGGGGGCGATCCGTCACAGATTTATCGCTCTTTTAACTATGGCTCGGCACTAGAAATTTTCATGCTAGACAAACGGAGCTACCGAGGCCGAAATTCTCCAAATCTCCAGCCAAACTCAAGTTCCGAAACAGCTTTCTTAGGAAATAGACAACTTCAATGGTTAAAACAACGCTTACTCAATTGCAGAGCAACCTGGAAAGTAATTGCCAGTGATATGCCCGTTGGCTTAATCATTCGCGATGGTGCCAAGGCATTTGAAAATGCTGCAAATGGAAATGGAATGCCACTCGGACGAGAATTAGAATTTGCTGAGTTATTTCGATTTATCAAACACAATCGAATTCGGAATGTCGTTTGGCTCACCGCAGATGTGCATTATGCAGCGGCTCACTACTACGATCCAACCCGCGCCCAATTCCAAGATTTTCATCCCTTCTGGGAATTCGTAACTGGGCCACTTCATGCAGGCACTTTTGGCCCAAATGAATTAGATAATACTTTTGGCCCACAGGTTAAGTTTAGCAGTGTCGCACCTGGAGGTACCCAAAACCTACCACCCTCTGCGGGACTGCAATTTTTTGGACAGGTTAAGATTGATGGTGAGAGTCAAGTGATGACTGTGGCGCATTACAATTTAGATGGTAAAAAAGTTTACAGCATCGACTTAGATCCAGAAAGATAGCTCAGTTAAATTAATTGAGAATTGGATTGTTACGATGGGGATTTAAACCCCTGCTTCTCGTTAATGTAGCGTTTCCTAGTATTTTCAGATATAAGCTATGCAATGGCTAAACGAACCCGCTCAATGGTCGAGTTCTAACGATAGAATAATCGTCAATACATCTCCCAAGACTGATTTTTGGCGTGTTACTCACTATGGATTCATTCGCGATAACGGACATTTCTATTTCGATCGCATCAACACAGATTTTATAGTCGAAGTTGAGATCCGTGGCAGCTACCGGGATCTATACGACCAAGCAGGGATTATGATTCGCGCTGACGAGCGTCATTGGATTAAAACAGGGATAGAATATGTGGACGGAGTGCAGAATTTGAGTGCTGTTGTCACTCACGACTACTCAGATTGGTCGCTAACGCCACTATTAACACCACTTTCATCTATTCGTTTACGTGTCGAGCGTCGCCAAGAAGCAATCCATATTTCATATTTAGATCCAAACTCAAAATACGTTCTACTTAGATTGGCTTATTTCCCAACGATCGAAGTTCAAGTTGGAATCTTTTGTGCATCGCCAGAGGGCAATGGATATGAAGTTGTATTTGATAATTATCGATCGATCGAGCAGTTCGCAGTCTAAGTTATCTGGTTTTGCATTTAAGATACTGAAGTAATTAGAGATTATTTAACATTAGTTTGGATCTTGCTGAGAATACTTGCTAATATTCGATCGAATTCTCATGGCTATGAGCCTAATTTATGGCAATACCTAAAAATTTTTGGATTCCGCCAGCATCTGGATATACCCCAGCCAGTCGAGGGCTGACGGCGGCTCAACTTGCGGAGATCGAAGTACTAAATGAATTTGTCTTTCCATGTGCTTATCGATCGCTCATGTTGCAACAAAATGGCGGGACGTTGCGCTATTCCATCTTTCAAGAGTCGCTGGTCGAAGATTTCTGTTGCTTGTCCGCACTCGATCGAGATCTGGTGACTTTTGAAGATTACATCAAATTAACATGCACTGAAGACGAGATCTCGACTCTCGATCTTTTATTTGAATATTGTCATCTCAACCGCTTAATTATCTTTGCAATCAACGGTCATGAAGTAGGTTGCTTCGATTATGGGTGGAGATCTCAAATAGCAGTCATCGAGCCGCAAATTGTTTTCTTTGGCGATGAAGGGGAAGATATCCTACATTTTAAAATTCTGACCACTGTTGAAAGTTTTGACAATTTTCTTGATGAAATAACTCTTCCTGATGAGATCGAGCGCAACAGATATATCGGGATTGAAAGTGCTTTGGATTTTGACAGTTTGTGCGCTGATTTACAGGAAGACTGGCAAACCCAATTCGAGCAAAGAACCGACGATCTATATGGATGGTTCGATTTTGACAAATGGTACTGTGGCACCGTGCCACTATTCCTAGACGATCGGACGATCGAGATCTATGCTGAGGAGAATAATACAACGGTTCGAGAGGTTCTAGATTGGGCCGAGTTTCAAGCGGTTCTAAATTGGGCCGACGCTAAGGGACGGACTCGAACGATCGCGGCAATAATATCACCAAATCTACGTCGTTCTGGAACCTATCTGTACCCAGACAACCCAGAACTGACGTTGATATTAGAGATCCGTAAATCGTGGTTTCCGCTCGATCGCGCTGTCGATCGACTATGCCGCCAACTGTTGTTACTAGAAAATATTAGTGCTGTTAAAACGCTACCTTAACTTCGGTCGGGAGGCGATCGACATCGACAGGGCTAATCGGCTGCTGTGTGCTTCCAGAGCGCGAATATTGGACGGTACCCACAAACCCGCCCGCGAATTTACGAGCGGTTTGAGTCATGCGATCGCCGATCGCGCCTCAAGCAGGTAAGGTGTAAAATTGGCGACCGTTTAATCTACGATAGTACCCCTATTTAGGAGCGTGTAAACCGCATTCTTTTTGAGTTGCTTCTTCCCACCACCAGCGACCTTCGCGTTCGTGTTGTTGGGGGAGAGTGGGTTTGGTACAGGGTTCGCAACCGATACTGATAAACCCGCGTTCGTGGAGAGAGTTGTAGGGTACTTCGAGGGCGCGAATATACGTCCAGACATCCGCAGACGACCAGTTTGCCAAGGGATTGAACTTGACTAAGGGGTGTTCGGGCATACCGAAGGCTCCATCAGCTTGAATGACTGGTACCGCAGCGCGAGTCGAAGGACTTTGATCTTTGCGTTGTCCGGTAATCCAGGCATCGAGGGTGGCTAATTTGCGTCGCAAGGGGGCAACTTTGCGCACGCCACAGCATTCTTGATGTCCGTCTTCATAGAAGCTAAATAAACCCTTGGCTTTGACTAGTGCTTCGACAGCCGCTGCTTCTGGATACATGACATCGATCGAGATGTTATAGTGCTTGCGGACTCGATCGATAAATTGATAAGTTTCGGGATGGAGACGACCAGTATCGAGACTGAAGACTTTGACATTGGGGTTAATCTTATACGCCATGTCAATCAACACCACATCTTCAGCCCCACTGAAGGAAATGGCAATATTATCGAATAAACTCAATGCCCGTTTCATGATTTCCTGAGGACTTTTGGTACTCAGTTCGGCATCTAGGGTCGGTAAATCGAGTTCTGTGGTCGCCTGGGTCATGGTTGTCTGCTCTGGAAAAATTAAGGAGGATCTTCTGCCGATATTTTACATCCTAAAGTTATGCCAAATTCGGTTGGGATCGCCCGATCGATCTGGCCCTCACCCCCAGCCCCTCTCCCAATTTTGGGAGAGGGGAGCCAGAGCCGCAGGTGAGGGCGGGGTGAGGGCGATGGGGTGTGACTAGTACAAGAATTCTTTGTTATTAACCTAAGTTACTAGTTAAGAGTTAACCGATCGACACATGCACCGATGTCTCAGTCGATGCGCCGTCAGCGACGATCGCGATCGAGTGTAGCGACAAAACGGCTGTAGACGATTTGATTCGGCAACCAGGGCGCACGCCAATAGAGATCTTGCACGATCGTTTGCGATTGCCATTGGACTACTGCCAAATTATTTAGCCCGACTACCTCGCGTCCATCTTGAAACCAGCGAGATTTCCACCACATCAACCTTTGTAAGTAGGGTTTGAGTTGGAAACTGCCAGCAGTGGAGCGAGCGGGCACCCCAGACACCCGATCGCGATCGACACGACTCAATTGAGAACTACCCACATTGCTTTCGCCCCGTCCCCCTCTCTCCTTCCGAGCTGCGATCTCAAAACTAGCCCCTACAGTCCGCTGGCGGGGAATCCATTCCAAAACGCATTCCCAATCATGGGGGGTTTGGCGATCGCGGCGAGACAATCGCGATCGAAATGGTAACATTTCGGGTGGCCGATTCTGGCCGATCGAGTACCGAATTTTTTCGGGAAACAACCAATCTTTTAAGCGCGTATGCAGCAGTTTCGTAATCGGTTCCTCATTTCTGAGCGCGCTAGCCGTCAATTGCACCAATACCGATGACTGATATTGCGGCTCTAAACTAGATTCATCCGTCTCAACAACAAACCCGCTCCCTCTCAGTC
>NZ_PVWO01000259.1 GCF_003003845.1 Chamaesiphon polymorphus CCALA 037
GAGATGTGTATAAGAGACAGACTCATGACTGTTTGTAACTGCTCGTTAATCGCAATGATTTGTTCGTTCTGACGTTCGATAACTCGCTCTAAAGATTGAATCTTCATCTCATATCCTTGCTTATTACCTTCCCATTCTTTTTCGGCTAAATCGGCTTTAACCTTGGCATCGCTACTAGTTTCTTTAATAGCTTCTTCACGCGCTTTCTTGACTGCTTCATCCAATTCAGCCGGGAACGCTGCTACTTTAGCCGTATTTTCATCTGCGAGCTTTTGATTATCTTTCAAGAATTTCTCCCGCTCTTTCCATTGCTTCTGCTTCTCGCGATCTTGAGATTGAATATCTTGCTCTTGATTGCGCTTGGCTTCGGTATATGCATCGGTTTGAAGCTGTCGATCGCGGGTAATTTTATATTGAACTTCGTCTTGTTCTTTTTGACGTTCTTTGGCAACAGTTGTCGCTATTTCTGCTTGTTGCTCGGCATATTCGCGATCGGTAAGCTCCCACTGCTTGCGAAGATTTGTCTGCTCTTTTTCTAATTTTTCTCGATCGGCTGTAAGTTTTTCTTCGATCGTTTTTAAACTTTGTTGATGCTCCTGAGTGATAATATACAGTGCATCGGCGACAATCCTAATTTGTTGGAGATCCGATCGATGTTGGGTTTCAATTTCGATCGACTGTTGGACTTCGGCTAATTTTTCAACTTCTACAGTCAGCCTGTCTGATAATCCCGTGACGATACTACCAAATTCTAGCTGTAAATCTGCCATCCCTTTGACGATCGTGTCAACGGTATAGTTAGCAGCTTTAGCAACAATTTCTTTGTTCTTGGCTAGTTGCGCTTCTTCTTCTTTTGTTGCAACTTTAGAACCAGGTCGATATTGCTCTACTAGAATTCGCTCTAATTCTGTTAAAATTTGAGTCTTACTATCTTTTACTGTTGCCATAATTTATACGCCTTAAGGATAATAACGCATGAAAACCAGCCCCCCTGCATTGCAGGATGAGAGTTCGATCTTATCTCGATCGCTTACTAATTGTGCCCAAATACTTAACTCAGATCGCCAGCGGCTACGTTAGCGGATTGACTAAATGTCGATCGAGTTTTACGCATACACGAGCGCGGTATGTGATGTATCGCTCGATCGATCTCAGATTTATGGCTTTCTTAGAGTAGTAGTACTATTGTATCTCAAGCTGGCTATATTGTCAAGCCTTTATAGAAAACTTGTACTAATTAATTTCGGCCAATCCGTTTGTGAAGCGATCTATATTCATCCCAGTGCAGCCGAGCTGCCTCTGTGGAGGGATAATTTAGAGAAATTGGGCTACTAATTGCTCCACAGCAATATTTGTCCTGAAGCGGACGATCGATAGTTAATATCGATCGAGTGTTGGCAAATTTACAGAAGATCCCGATCCTAAAGCTAAGTCAGTGCGCTATCCTACGAGGTAAGAACCCCAATACTCGATCTAAGGTATTTGTTAAATCGAACTATTCAGTGCCTATTTGTTCGGGGTGTAGCGATCGCACCTGACGAGATCGTTGAATATAAGTTTATCAAAAATCGATATTAGCCAAAGCGCGGAACAAAAGATCTTCCCAACTGTAAAAAATAGCGTTAAAACTTTCACTTGGAGCTATCGCACATGAATTTCTCGCAGTTGCCTACAACTAATCCGTCCGAGATCGATTTATCCGATCCTCAGTATTATCTCAGTCGAGAATTAACGTGGCTAGAATTTAATGCCAGAGTACTGCACGAAGCTATGGACGATCGGACGCCACTACTGGAGCGGCTGAAATTCATGTCGATTTTTAGCTCGAATCTCGATGAATTTTTTATGGTGAGAATTGCGGCAATCTCCCAACAAATTGAAGCCAAAGTCAGTCGCCTTACACCAGATGGTAGAACTCCCAACGAACAATTAGCTGCAACTAGCCAGCGGGTACAGCAATTAATTACCCAACAACATCAGCATTTTGAAACAGTATTGCGTCCGGCAGCGATCGAGCGAGGTATTTATCTATTAGATTACTTCGATCTCAATCAAGAGCAATGTAGCTATCTCCAAACCTATTTTGAAGAACAAATTTTTCCAGTTTTGACACCTTTAGCTGTCGATCCCGGGCATCCATTTCCGTATATTTCTAACCTCAGTTTAAATCTAGCCGTAGTTATCAAACATCCCGATACTGGCGAAGAATTGTTTGCCCGAGTTAAGGTGCCAAAAGTGCTGCCGCGCTTTATCAGTTTACCCAAAGAATTACAAGTAGTAGATATAGTTAGGCCGACAGAAAATTCGCTCAAACAGAATAAGAAAGACAAGAAAGAGAAGAAAGACCGCCGTCAAATTTGGACGGGAATTCCGCTCGAACAATTAATCGCTCACAATTTGGAATCCCTATTTCCGGGAATGAATATCCAAGGTTGTTTTACTTTCCGCGTCACTCGTAACGCGGATATTAGCGTTGCAGAAGATGAAGCTGACGACTTACTCCAAGCGATCGAAGATGGCTTACAGCAACGGCGTAAAGGTGGTTCTACAGTCCGAATTGAAGTAGACTCTGCCATGCCCGAGCAAATTCGTCGGATGTTGCAAGAGGAATTAGAAGTCAACCTGCAAGATATTTATGAAGTTGATGGAATGCTAGGTTTGGGAGATCTGATGTATTTTTTATCCCTTCCCGCTCCTGAATTAAAAGATCCGCCATGGAATGCGATCGTCCCCGCACAATTGCGACGACTCAAAGCTACTGAAGATAGCGGTAACTTTTTTAATTTAATCGCTCAAAAAGATTTTTTAGTACATCATCCTTATCAATCGTTTACAGATACGGTCGAACGATTTATTAACTGTGCAGCTAACGATTCTAAAGTGCTCGCAATTAAAATGACGCTCTATCGTACCACTGGAGATTCACATATTCTCAAAGCGTTAATTAAAGCTGCCGAGAACGGCAAACAAGTTTCGGTACTGATCGAACTCAAGGCTCGATTTGACGAGCAAAACAATATTAATTTAGCCCGTATGCTCGAACAAGCTGGCATTCATGTCGTCTATGGATTAGTCGGCTTAAAAACACACACTAAAGTAGTCTTGGTCGTCCGGCGAGAAGATGAAAAAATCCGCCGCTACGTTCATATCGGTACGGGTAATTATAACGCCAAGACTTCTAAGTTATATACAGATGTCGGTTTATTTAGTTGTCGTCCCGAACTGGGTGCAGACCTCACAGATCTATTCAACTATCTAACTGGTTATTCTCAACAAAGATCCTACCGTAAATTACTAGTTTCACCAGTAAATACCCGTGAGTTATTCGATCGATTAATTCAACAAGAGATCGAACATGTCCAATCCGGAAAAACTGGCCGCATCGTTGCCAAAATGAATGCCTTAATCGATACCAAAATGATTGCTAGTCTCTATCGAGCATCGCAAGCTGGAGTCTCGATCGATCTGATTATTCGTGGCATGTGCTGTCTGCGTCCCGGCGTACCGGGCGTTAGCGAAAATATCCGCGTAATTAGTATTATCGGTCGATTTCTCGAACATTCTCGCATCTATTATTTTAATAATGGCGGTGAGGCTAATGTATTTATTGGCAGTGCCGACTGGATGACTCGCAATCTCGACAGGCGGGTAGAAGTGATTACCCCGATCGAAGATCCAGATATTGCCAAAGATCTCCAAGAAATCCTCGGAATTATGCTCGCCGACAATCGTCAAGCTTGGGATATGCAATCTGATGGTAGCTATATCCAACGCCGTCCTGAAGCAGGCGCGGCAGAAGAGAGTACCCAGCGGATTTTGATGGAAATGGCAGCGGGGTAATTAGTCGATTGCTGATAGCGAAGTTATTAAGACGGAGTTTAAATCTCCGTCTTAATGACAATCCGCCTAAAGGCGGAGGCTTTAAACCCTTACTCTTCAGGAAAGCATTTTTTTAGTTAGATGGTGCAGTACCCAAAACAGATAATGCACCCTAATTCGATCTATTCGTCTCCAGATTGCTCTGTTACTTCCGGTTTGAGCAGTGGGAAGGCGATCGCATCTCGGATGCTGGCACAATCGCATAAGAGCATCACCAATCGATCGATTCCGATTCCCAATCCGCCTGTCGGGGGCATCCCGTATTCTAAAGCGGTGAGGAAGTCTTCATCGATATCGTGAGCTTCGTCATCCCCTTCGGCTTTCCGTGCGGCTTGAGCTTCCAACCGTTGCCGCTGATCGACAGGATCGGTTAACTCCGAGAAACTATTGGCGAGTTCGCGCCCCACGACAAATAGTTCAAACCGCTCGACGATGCCTGATTTCGATCGATGGGGTTTGGCTAGTGGCGATATTTCCACGGGATAATCGAGGACAAAAGTGGGTTGAATTAAGGTCGGTTCGCACTTTTGCTCGAATACCTCATTCAAGAGTTTTCCGAGGGTTTTAACGTCATTTCAACCGCCGATCCCAGCATTTTTGACGGCTGCTTGCGCTGTCTCTAGCGAATCGAAACTACTAAAGTCCAAACCAGTGACTTCCTTGACGATATCGTTCATCGTCACCCGCCGCCAGGGATCAGTGAGACTAATTGGCGTCCCTTGATAGCTAATCTCCAATGTCCCCAGTACCGACTGAGCGACAGTAGTTATCATCTCCTCCGTCAGTCTCATCATATCCTCGTAGTCAGCATAGGCTTGATATACCTCGATGCTGGTAAATTCGGGATTGTGACGGGTAGAGACGCCCTCGTTGCGAAAAATCCGTCCCAATTCAAATACCTTCTCAAAACCACCGACGATCAACCGTTTTAGGTGCAGCTCGGTAGCAATCCGCAAATACAGCGGCATCTCCAGCGTATTGTGATAGGTATTAAACGGACGCGCATCCGCACCACCAGCTTCAGACTGCAAGACGGGAGTTTCGATCTCGATAAAGTCTAGGTTTTCGAGATAGCGGCGAATTCCGGCGGTAATTAGAGAGCGTTTCCTAAAAGTATCGCGTACCTCAGGATTGACAATCAGATCGACATAGCGTTGGCGGTAGCGTTTGGCAACATCGGTTAAACCGTGCCATTTATCTGGCAATGGTAGTAGCGATTTGGTGAGGATTGTATACTCATTGACGAGAATCGATAATTCACCTTTGTCCGCACGTTTGATCGTGCCTTTGACACCGATAATATCCCCAACATCGCTTAATTGCTTGAGATGACTAAACGCATCGGGGAAAGCTGACATTCCCTCTTCAATCTGCTGTTTAGCTAAATAAAGCTGAATCGTACCCGTTTCATCTTGAATGCTAAAAAAAGCCAACTTGCCCATCACGCGCCGTGCAATGATGCGTCCAGCGATCGAGACTGGGGTATCTACCTCTTCACCATTAGCTAAATCTGCGTACTCTAGCTGTAAGGCGGCGGCTTGATGGGTAGATACCCAGTTGTAGGCGTAGGGATTCATCCCTAGTTCTCGGAGTTTGTCTGCTTTAACCAGGCGCGTAGCCCGAATTTCGGCTAATGTCGAATGTGGTTCTGGCTGTTGTGGCGACTGTGGCTTGGACATGGTACATCAATCTAGGCTGGATTTTATATTCTAAGCCTTATCGAGGCGACCGATCCACTATCCACTAACTAACAATATTGGCTGATGTCTTCGCCACATTCATCGGCTAGATAACACATTGCTTTGAACCGGAGCATTACAACTTCCTCATAGAGGGGGTTGAGTTTGCACATTGGAGGAATGTGCAACAGCGTCCGTCCGAATAAATTGAGATCGCGCTCGAATGGACATTGAGAAGGGATCAGTTTACAAAGATTGTGAGCTATTCGGGGATTAGAAATTTTGAGATTTTCCAACCAGTGACGCAGCGGCTTGAGCGGGTCGAATTTAGGTAGGTGCAGAGAGTCGATGGTTTCCTGTGACATTATTCTAGTTGCAAGCAAACGAGCAAGCTTTGATAGATTAGAACCCATAATATGAGATGTATTAGTGGTATCGAGGAGATAACTATTCATGACGTTGCCCCTTAATGGAATGTTCATCTAAAGATAAACTACAAGCATTAACGAGCGTTTTCCGGAAAGAACGGTCGGACTTCACACTATAGCTGTCATCAGCCTCAATTTACCAACGTGGTTGGTACCTAGAGATTTAAGTACTAATTGGATCGTGCCTTAGCTGACACATTACCAGCAACTGTAAATCCACTGAAATATCATAGCGCAGATATTCTCAAACTCAGCACATTTTCAGTCACTTTTTTTAGTGTCGATCGACACATTTTCTTCGTGCAAATTTTTCAATTATTAAAAAATTGCGATCCCCAACTAGTTTGCCTCCAAACTCATGTGTTTGCAACCAGGTATTATCTCTTTGGAGAGATTTTTAGAGCTGTTAAAAGGCCAATGTTGGTATAGCATTTTATCGGTAAATTGCCAACGATCTGCGTTGGCGTAGCCTACGGTCGGTAATCGAGTCGGACAAAACTTAAGCCTAGACTCCATCGAAAGCACTATTAATATAGTCGAGCAATAACCACCGCTCGTCAGTGGTACGATCCGTAACGATCTGCAAGGGGATCCCGGGAATCGCTCTATTCATCGGCTGATGGCGGACGATCGCAACATCAAAGCGACAGGGATATTCGGCTAGATATGGGTATTTAAGGAGGAATAATTCAGCCGAACGGACGATCGTGGCCTGTTTCTGAGGGGTAATCGCCAAGAGTCCGTCAGCATCCCAATTTGCCCGATTGCGGGTTTTGACTTCGATAAATAGCAGCGTGTCAGATTCAATGGCGATCAGATCGATTTCGCCTCTTTTCCATCGCCACCGACGATGCAGGATTTTCCCACCCCGATTAGTCAGCCACTGGGCGACAACTTCTTCTCCTTGTTTGCCAGTGTTCATCTAAGGCTGGGTTATTAATCGAGATTGAATGAGACTCTTTAGATGCACTCAGGAGTGCTAAACAAGCCATCTGTTCGAGTGCGATCGGGAATGGCTAGTGGCTAGTATATCGGGTTTTCGACAATTCTCCACTGCTGTCAGGATCGTATGATAACTACTAGTCTGAAGCAAGAGCAATTTATCCTATCTCAAGTTAATAAAGTATGTCACAACCGATCGATCCAAATCGAGTAGTCATTTTTTCAGGTGCTGGCATTAGTGCTGAAAGTGGATTGACCACATTTCGCGATGGAGATGGGTTGTGGAATCGATACAAAATTGAAGATGTGGCGACACCAAGTGCTTGGGAAGCAAATCCAGAAATAGTTTTACAATTTTATAACGAGCGGAGAATACAGGCGGCAAAGGCACAGCCAAACGCCGCTCATCTGGCAATTGCAGAATTAGAGGCTAAGTATGAAGTAATTGTCGTCACCCAAAATATTGACGATCTCCACGAAAGAGCTGGCTCATCGCATATAATTCACGTTCATGGGGAAATTACTAAAGCTAGAAGCTCGATCGATAGTTCTTTAATATATCCGATCGGCGATCGCCAGATTCAACTTGGCGATAAATGCGATCGAGACAGTCAGCTACGTCCGCATGTTGTTTGGTTTGGTGAAGACATCCAAAATTTTGAAGTTGCCAGAGCCGCATTTAAGACTGCGGGTAAAGTACTAGTTATTGGCACATCTTTGAGTGTTTATCCAGCCGCTTCGTTACTAAATAAGGCTAGGTTTCATGCTGAAAAACTTCTCGTGAGTCTAGAGATTGACAAAAAACCTTTTGGCTATAGCTGTTGGCAGGAAAAAGCCAGTATTGCCATTCCTAACATCGTTCGGCGGTGGTTGGAAGGACAATATTTAGGTCGATCGAGACACTGAATTTATATTCACAGTCCAGATCGTCTCCACTTTGAAGTCAGCTTGTTGAGATGACATGAGTTTGGCTTAAGTAAAGAACTAGTGATAGGCAGTTTATGTTAGGTTACTAGTTCAC
>NZ_PVWO01000260.1 GCF_003003845.1 Chamaesiphon polymorphus CCALA 037
GTGGATGGGTGGATGGGTGGATGGGTGGATGAGTAGGTTAACCACAGTTCTACCTAGAACCTAAAGCCTAAAGCCTAAAACCTAAAACCTGAAGCCTAAAGCCTAAAACCTAAAGCCTATCCCCTAAATTGTCGCCGCATCCTGTAAAATTCAACATAACTCTCGACTTTACCGATCTCAAATATCATCGTAATGAAGCGTCGCCAATTTCTGCAATATAGTACTCTCGCCGCAGCAAGTTTGACTTTTGCCGCTTGTAACAGTCAGGGGAGTACTCATTTTAACCAGCCGCCAGCTAACTTTGGCAAGTTGGAAAAAACCGATCTCCAGATTGGAATCGTATCGAGTTTGGACTGTCTTCCGTTGGTAGTTGCCAAAGAGAAAGGGATGTTTAAAAAGTATGGCTTGAATGTGACGTTAGTCAAGCAGCCGACTTGGGAGCGGGTGCAGCAGGAATTGCATAGCGGCAAATTAGATGCCGTTCAAACTTTATTTGCGGTGCCGCTCTGGGAATATTTTAGTGCTGAAGGGACTAAATCGAGAGCGCAAGCTGAAGAGGCCGAGAAACCGCGTCGTCGCCGCAATCGCAGAGAGCGAGATAATGAGGACAAAGAGAAAAGCAAGAGTAATGCTAATACAGTTGCCTTAATGGGGCTAAATATCAATGGTAATAGTATTAGTCTAGGAGAGAGTGCTTGGAAGGCAGGGTTGCGACCTCGCCAAGCATATAATAGTCTGCATGAAATGCAAGAAAGCTATAACAAATTCTTCCGCGAATTGAAACAACCGCCAGGATTTGCGATCGCACATCCAGCCGCTATGGCAAATTATACTACCCGATATTGGTTGGGGACGATGGGTATCGATGCCGAACGCGATCTGAAATTTGAGGTGTTAGCACCTAATAATATTACCGCTGGATTGGAGAGTGGCAAACTAATCGGTTATGCAACCGACGAATTATTCAACCAGCAAACACTCGCGGATAAAAAGGCATTTACAGCTTCGATCGATCGAGATGTTTGGCACGGACATCCTGAAAAAATTCTGGCATCTTTAGATACTTGGCTGCAAGCTAATCCGATTACGGCTAAAGCAATGATGGCAGCCGTATTAGAAGCTTGTCAATACTGCGATAATCCCAAACATGTTGCCGAACTCGCACCTGTTTTAGGTAAGTCTCAGTATACGGATACTGGTAGTAATAAAAATTGGCAAAAAATTCTGGCTGGAAATTATAATTATGGTGGTTTTGATGGTAAATCTGGTGTGATGAAAGTTCCCGATTTCCAAATATTTCATTTTCAAGCAACTAACTATCTCCAACAACCCAATCATGCAAATTTCCTCTGGCATTCTCACGCTGCTTGGGTATTGACGCAGATGGTACGGTGGCGTCAGCAGCAGCTTACTGAATATCCCAAAAATGCAGATGCTGTCATTAAGCAACTATATCCTACGGCTGCTTATGCAGACATTGCCAAAGCTTTTTGGTTGAATTTACCTAAAGGACAACTCAAAATCGAACAGCCAGAAATGTTTATCGATCGAGTTGCTTTCGATCCAAATAAAGCGGCGGAATATCTGAATGGGTTTGAGTTAAGAGCGTAGGGGAATTGATAATTGATAATTGATAATTGATAAATAAGTAGGATGGGCATTGCCCACCATTTAAATCTAAGCTAGGATAAATTTTTAAGTGCGATCTTGTTAATCTGAATTAACTAAATAACTAAGATGATTAAATTGTATGGTGGTGCGCGGAGTCGGGCTTCGATCGTGCGGTGGTATTTGGAGGAGTTGGCAATTCCGTATGAATTTATTTTGCTAGATATGGCCGGAGCAGAACATCTTCAGCCAGACTTTCTCAAGATAAATCCTTTTGGTAAAGTTCCCGCGATCGTCGATGGCGATTTCGCGCTATTTGAATCTGGGGCGATTTTGTTATATCTGAATCAAAAATATAGTAAAACTGAATTGTCACTAGAACAACAAGCGATCTTTGCCCAGTGGACATTATTCGGTAATTCGACGCTAGCAACTGGAATTTTTGTCGAAGCAAGCCGCGAACGGGAATTGCCTAAATTAATGCCGCCACTTGAAGCTATGCTAGCCAAACATCCTTATCTTTTAGGCGATGAATTTAGCGTTGTAGATGTAGCAGTTGGCTCGATGTTAATCTATATTCCATTGCTGTTGAAATTAGATCTCTCGGCTTATCCCGCAGTTGTTAATTATATCGATCGAATCTCGAATCGCCCCGCTTGCAAAATCGGTATGTCATAGTAGGAATGAGAGTGAGGTCTGACTGTCACTCGCATCTTTACATGGCAATCGCCAAGGGCGTCATCTAATGTTTCGCAAGCTCGAACTATCATCTATCTGGAAATCGCTAATCGATCGCCGATTACCCTGGCAATTAGTGACGATTTTAGGTGTTAGTTTGGGCGTAACAGGGCTAGTTGTAGGTACCAAACATCTCGGCTGGTGGGAGATGGGCGAACTGGCAGCTTATGACAGAAGCGTCCGCTGGCGATCGCCGATTCCACCCGATCCTCGGCTACTAATCGTCGCAATTACAGAAGAAGATCTCGATCGTCTCAAAGTTTGGCCTTTGCCCGATCGCACGATCGCTCAAATTATTCAAAAACTGACAGATCGTAAAGCTAAACTCATCGGCTTAGACGTGTTTAGAGCCAATCCCGTAGAGCCAGGACATGCCAAGCTAGTAGAGATTTGGAAAAAAAACGACCTGATTATTCCCGGCTGTCACCATCGTAACTTGAAAAATCCCGGCATTGCAGGCCCACCAGGCATTCCACCGGAACAATTGGGATTTGTGGATTTGGTGGTCGATCGCGATAGTATCGTCCGCCGTGCCTTATTATTTATGTCTCGCGATCCCAAATCGCCCTGCACCAGCGAAACTAGTCTATCGCTCCAACTCGCCCAAGAATACCTGTTCCGCCAACACAATCTCGGTGGTAGTTTTGACTCAAAAGATCGATTTCAGCTTGGTCCGGCGCATTTTCACCGCCTATCCGGTACTGATGGCGGCTATCAAGATGCCGAGCAGGGCGGATACCAGATTTTACTCGACTATCGGCGGCGACGCGATGCCAAAACTCAAAAAGTGAGTAGTGCTGTAGCACCGATCGTCTCGATCTCAGATCTCTTGAACGATCGAGTCGATCCCAAGTTAATTAAAGATCGGATCGTCCTGATCGGTTCTACAGCTAGCACCCTCAAAGACGAATTTCTCACTCCCTATAGTGCTGGAGCTGCCGCAGATGCCACGATGCCCGGAGTGATGGTACACGCGCAGATTACCAGTCAAATTCTGGGCGCAGTCCTGGATAAGCAGCCATTATGGTGGTTTATTCCCGATTGGGCGGAAGGATTTTGGGTGGGCGGTTGGTGTTTGATGGGGAGCTTCTTGGCTTGGTATATTCGCCATCCAGTCCGCTTATTTGCCGTTACCAGTGGTGCCGCGATGCTGTTAGTGGGCGGATACGCGATCGCTTTTGCAAATTATGGCTGGCTGCCGTTGGTGAGTCCGTTAGTTGGCTTAGTGACGAGTAGTGTTGGTGTGTTAGGTTTGACTAGCTATCGCACGCAACAGCAACAACAAGAAATGGCCAATTTGGCTAGAGAGCAAGAACGTGCCATTGCCGAACTCAAGCTGCTGTTGAGTCAAACAGCTCCCCCCGCTACCGCAGCAGCAACACAGGCATCCCCACTATTATTACCTGCGACAGAAGCTTTAGAAACGACGATGGCTCTGGGCACCGATGGCGACGCCCTGACAGTTTTAGATCGTGCTAATGCTACTGTCAAACAAGACCAAACTCCCAGTCTCGATCGAGTAGTGGGTGCCATGCCACCCAATTATCTGTTGGATGGACGCTACCAAGCCGAATCGACCTTAGGTGCTGGCGGTTTTGGGGTGACTTATTTGGCTCGCGACACCAAACTTCCTGGCAAACCGCAATGTGTCATCAAACAACTAGTCCCCGCCAGACGCGATGCCAATTTTGTTAATTTGGCGCGGCGATTATTTAATACCGAAGCGGAGATTTTATCGAAGTTAGGACACCATCCGCAAATTCCGCATTTATTCGCGTATTTCGAGCATCAGCAAGAGTTTTATCTGGTGCAGGAATTTATCGACGGTACGCCACTCGATCGCGAATTAGAAGGTGCTACCAAACCCTGGAGTGAGGAGCGAGTGCTAGATTTGTTGCGTCAACTGTTACCCGTGTTGGGCTTCATTCACAGCAACTATGCGATCCATCGCGATCTCAAACCAGGAAATATCATTCGCGATCGCACTCGTGGCAAACTAGTAGTCATTGATTTTGGGGCGGTGAAAGAGATTCAACCTCAAGTCCCAGACGAACGGCAAATGACAATCGCGATCGGTACGCGCGGCTATACGCCTCCAGAGCAATTTTCTGGGCAACCTAATTATAGTAGCGATATTTATGCTTTGGGCACGATCGCGATCGAAGCTCTGACCAATACGCATCCTCGATATTTACCCGTCGATGAGAGTACTGGCAACCTCATCTGGCAAGATCGCGCCACTGTCTCGCCCACATTAGCCAAAGTCTTAAATAAAATGGTCGCCTACCACTTTAGAGATCGCTATCAATCGGCAACTGCGGTACTGATGGATTTACCTTGAGCCAATCGATCTCGCCGTCGCCCTAGCAGTCATACCGTCCGATCGTTACCGCCTTCAACAACTAAGGTAGTAAAATTTTCAAAAATTATCTGCTTGCTAAAAACTTTTTGTGAGTAATATAAATATTAGGTTAAGTTAGATTTCTATCAAATGTCTAAAGACAATCCGTTTACCGTAAATGATTATATTCTGTCTTCGCAATCTAAGTACAATCTCCAAGATTATCAAGGTGCATTAGTCGATCTAGACAAAGCGATCGAACTTAAAAATAATTCGTTCGATCTTTATATCAATCGTGGCTTATTGAAAGAGAATAAGCTGCATGACTATTATGGCGCATTGGATGATTACAATATGGCTGCGCAAATAAATCCCAATGCTGCTGTTGTTTATAACAATCGCGGTTTACTCAAACAGAAAAGACTTGATGACTGTAGTGGCGCATTAGATGACTACAGCAAAGCGATCCAGATCAATCCGCAGACTGCTACTGCCTATAAAAATCGTGGATCCCTCAAAGAGAATAGACTTCATGACTATAGTGGCGCATTGGCCGACTATAGTAAAGCGATCGACCTCAACCCCTATTCCGCCGCCGCCTATCGCGATCGAGGGCTATTAAAATACGATAAATTTCAGGATTGGCAAGGCGCATTAGCCGATTACAATCGAGCGATCGAAGTCGATCCTGTCTATGCCGATGCTCACGTTCTCCGTGCGACCCTCAAATACGACCATCTTGCAGATCCAGCTAGCGCAATTAGCGATCTAGAACGAGCGGTAATATTATACAAACAACAATATAACCCGGAAATGTACGAGCTGACGCTCGCCCTCCTCAAGCAATGGCAAAGCAAGTAGCGAGGTATAGTTTTTAGGTAGATAATTTGATTTTTAAATAATTAAGATCTAGTCTATATTTCTGTATACATTCAGTAGATAGTTCTCTCTATATGCTACAGTGACAAAAGTCTATAGTTATTTTAAATTTTAGATAAAGGTAAGTAAAAGAGAATTAGTTTTAAGCTAAATTCTATCGATCGGGATCCCATTAAGCTATTTTATTGGTGCTTTATTCGTTAAAGTCAAAGAAATGAGAAAAATTTTAATTGTTGAAGATAGTCAATCAGAACGAGATTTAGTTATGCTTTATTTAAAAAACAATAACTATCAAGTTATTTCTACAGATAATGCCGAGGATGGCATGGAATTAGCCGCCAATCAAAAGCCAGATGCGATCGTTACAGATATCACCATGGAAGGAATTAATGGCTTTGAGTTTTGTAGATTATTAAAGGCATATCCAGATACCAGTCAAATTCCGATTATCGCTTGTACTGCTCGCGATCGAGATTTAGATCGATTTTGGGGTCAGAAACAGGGTATCGACGTCTACATTACCAAGCCATATTCCGAACAAGAACTAATTACGGCGATCGAATCTGTTGTTAAATAACATTTAAGTGAATAGTGGATAGTGAATAGTGCAAAGTGAATAGTGAATAGTGAATATGGACGCAAGCGTCCTTTCGATTCTTATCCACCCATCTACTTCTATTCTTTTAATCCCGACTCGGCTGTGGGTAAGATACCCAGCTCGATTTGGAGCGATCGCGTCTTGCCTTCTCTACTAATTTGTAATGCAATCTTTTTGCCAACTTGACTAGCTTCTACTTGCTGCTGGACATCACTGGGAGTAACAATAGATCGCTCGGCAACTCGGACGATGACATCTCCCGGACGAATGCCGCCAGATGCCGCTGGCGAATTAGGAATTACTTCCATCACGATCGCCCCCTGCTGGGCAGTTACTTTCGATCGCAAGCTGGGTTCTTTGGCAATTCCGGCTTTGAGTTCGGCTGTCAGGGCAATCATCTGGACGCCTAGATAGGGATGGTTGACTTTACCCGTCGCAAATAATCGATCGGTAATCCGCGTCGCCGCCCGGATCGGGATGGCAAAACCCACGCCCTGAGAGCGATTGCGCACCGTCGTACCAATGCCGATAACTTCAGCACGCGCATTGAGCAAGGGGCCACCAGAATTACCTGGATTGATAGCCGCATCAGTTTGGATAAAATTGACTCGTCGATCGGGAATACCCGCTTGCACACTCGTCCGCCCGAGCGCGCTAATGATGCCAACGGTGACAGAATTATCTAAGCCGAGGGGATTGCCGATGGCGATCGCCCATTCACCTTGAGCGAGGCGATCCGAGTCCCCTAGCTTGACGGTAGGTAAGTTACGCGCGTTGACTCTCAAAACGGCTAGATCTGTTACGCGATCTATGCCAACTACTTTACCTTCTAAAACGCGCCCGCTTTTGAGCGTAACTTTGACGCGCTTGGCTCCCCCAATGACACTAGCAGTGGTAACAATTTTGCCATCTCCACTGACAATAAATCCCGCTCCGCTGCCAGTTTGGCTTTTGTCCTCTAGTAAACTTTCCAAACTCGAACCAGGCGTCCGCCGTTGGCGTAGCCTCCGCTTTGCGGAATCGACTGCTGATGATTGTCGGCTAGAATCGGCAGCATCGATTTTGACTACTGCTGGCCCAATTTTGGCTACAGCGGCGGTGATAAAGTTACTATTATCATATTGGCGCGCTCCTAGCGATTGCCATGGCGCAGCATTATCATCGTCGATCGATCGAGTCAGTGGAGATCGATCTTGCTGGTGTAAATAATTACCGACACTCGCACCAACTCCAGTTCCGGCGATCGCTAATATCGTGCCTATGGCTATTCTTCTGGAGCGGATATCCATAGCGATCGAGTTATAAAAGAGGTATACCTAAATTTTCACCCCGATCTTCAAAATACTCAACCGTCGATTGTCGGGAATTAATACGTTTCTACAATCTGTTTGAGATCTTCTTTACACAACTGGCTACACGCTAATCGTTAGACGCGTTGGCAGGCTACGCCAACGCCAACACGATACAATATAGAGATATCGCTCTACACTAATTTTTTATAGGCGCATGACCGTAGCTACCCCGACCAAAATCCAGTATGAAGCCGTAATTGGGTTAGAAACTCACTGTCAACTCAACACAGCTACCAAGATTTTTTGTAACTGCTCCACCGAATTTGGTGCCGTTCCCAACCACAATATTTGCCCCGTGTGTACGGCAATGCCGGGAGTTTTGCCAGTACTCAATGAGAAAGTATATGAGTATGCTGTCAAAGCGGGTTTAGCTCTTAATTGTCAGATTGCCGCCTATAGTAAATTCGATCGCAAGCAATATTTTTATCCCGAC
>NZ_PVWO01000261.1 GCF_003003845.1 Chamaesiphon polymorphus CCALA 037
CCCTCCCCTTATAAAGGGGAGGGAGCCGGAAAAGTTCTTCCCTTTATAGAGGAAAGGAGATGCTGGAAAAGCCCCCCTTTATAAGGGGGGTTGGGGGGGTAAATTCAACTACGCACCTACAGCTTCCTTCGCTGCATACATTACCTCTAAGGTAATCACATTCTGACCCCGATCGCGTGCGAATTTTTCGGTATTGCGTTTGACTTTGCCGCGCACGAAACCTGGAACTTTATTGAGTTCGGCTTGGGCTTCTTTATTCCAACCTAAGTCAGAATCAGCGGAAATACCTTTAGTAATTACTTCCTTAGTATCATGTCCGCCGAAGATTTCTAACAGGTGATCTTCCATCCCCAAGGTAAACGAATTGTAGATTAAATCGACAACTTGATTCGTGCCTTCATAACCCAAAAATGGTTTATAACCGATCGGGAAATTCTGAACGTGAATTGGTGCCGAAATTACGCCTGTAGGAATATTCAAACGTTTGCCGACGTGGCGTTCCATTTGGGTGCCGAAGATTGCTGACGGCTCGCTACTGGCAATGCGATCGCCAATTAAGCCATGATCGTCGGAGATAATTACTTCATCGCAATATCCTTCAACTTCCTTGCGGAACCATTCTTCATCTGGCTTGCAGAAAGTCCCCGCCCAGACGACATGAATCCCCATTTCGCGGCTGAGAATCTTGGTAATTGCGGCTGCATGAGTTGCATCGCCATAGACTACCGCTTTTTTACCCGTTAAATTCTGACAGTCGATCGATCGAGAGAACCAGGCGGCTTGCGAAACGTGGATGGTTTGCTCGTTGATAAAGTCTTCGTAATTTACATCCGCGCCACCTGCATTCAGGATGGTTTGAATTTTGCGAATGCAGCGGGCGGTTTCGACTACGCCCATTGGCGTAATATCGACGCAGGGCATTCCAAATTCAGCCGCGAGGTAATCTGTGGTCATCGGCCCTAATTCGCGGTAGGGAGCCAGGTTAAACCAAGCTTGGGGTAGACTGCGGAGTTCGTCAACGTTGGCACCTTCGGGAATAATCGCATTGATCGTAATCCCTAAGTCGCCCATCAATTTCTTGAGTTCGGTGCAATCGTGGTTATTGTGGAAGGCAAGGGTCGAAATCCCGATGATATTTACCGACGGTTTCGCCGTCTTCTCGGTAACTAAATTGCCCTTCTTGCGCGCCTTCTCGATGTAGAACTGAACGATCTGCTGTAGAGTGCGATCGGCAGCCTGCATCTCGTTGAAGCGATAATGGTTGACATCGGCTAGCAAAACATCAGCTTTAGCTTCAAGCGACGCACGCTGGACGAAGTTGGCGAGATCTTCTTGGAGGATGCTAGAAGTACAAGTCGGCGTTAACACGATCAGATCTGGATGCTCTTCAGCATCTTTGCGGGTGATATTATCGACCACTTTTTCCTGAGAACCGCGCGAGAGTACATGTCGATCGACTACGCTGGTAGTGACTGGCGTAAAGTCCCGTTCCCGCGACAGCATCGATCGCATGACGTTAAAATAATCATCGCCCAGCGGCGCGTGCATGATCGCATGAACGTTTTTAAATGAAGTCGCCACCCGCAAAGTCCCAATGTGAGCGGGAGCAGCGTACATCCAATAAGCTAATTTCATATATCTTTATCCCTTAATCCCAGTCTACCGTTCGATTCTGTCTAGATTGTCGCAAACAATTTGGGGTTCGGACGCGATCGAGTAAAAATTTAACTTAATATCTAGCAACAATAGCAAAATTGCTGTATTTCAAGCCAGACCTAGCATGTCAACGCTAAAAGCTTGGAGAAATTATCAAATTATTCGTAATAATTATCGATCGTTTACTTGAATATTCCTAATTAGGAGGATAAAACAGAAAAGTAGACAGCGGTTGAAACCGCCGCTAGTGATGCAAAGTCCGCTTTCACGGACTAACCGTTTATCCAACCTGCGTAGACAGGTTTTGCAGATGATGCGATCGAGGCTTTGATTAACAAGGGAAATCCGAATAGTCCAACCTACAAGTTTCCACAGACAGATGAGGATTTGCAAGAGATGGAAACAATCTTAAAGAAAAAAATAAATAGCATCGAGGGTAGAATCTAAAAAGTGAAGAAAATGTAATGGTATATATTGATAGAATAGACAAGATAGATCGAAAAATAAAGGTCTCTTTTGTAGAGCAACTCAATTGATTATATTTACATTAGATTAGCTTTGTAGTGGCATCAGACAGACAGTACCTAACATCTCTATTTCAAGCATTATCTGTTTATTTACAACTTGTATTTATAATAAATCTCACTAGCCGATCGATGTAGTAACGAGTGTCGATAGACCAGACTGGGAATATCTTCGGCATAGCCACCACCAATCACACAGGCAACTGGATAACCTTGAGATACACAAGTATTTAACACATATAAATCTCGATCGAATATTCCTGTATTCGTTAATGCTAGTTTACCCAACCTGTCGCTAATATGCGGATCTACACCCGCATCGTATAAGACTAAATCCGGTTTTACCTGTGATAATAAATCCGGTAAATATTGCGAAAGGGTTTTTAAATACTCCGCATCTTCCATCCCTTCCCGCAGGGGGACATCGAGATCGCTGGTTTGTTTATTGCTGGGAAAATTGATGTCGCAGTGCATGGAGAAGGTAAAGACACTCGCATCGCCTTGAAAAATCGCCGCCGTACCATCGCCTTGATGGACATCGAGATCGACGATGAGGATCTTTTGAGCTAAACCTAATTTTTGTAGTACGCGAGATGCGATCGCCAGATCGTTGAAGATACAAAAACCCGAACCCAGGCTCGGAAAAGCGTGATGGGTTCCGCCTGCTGTATTACATGCTATGCCATGTTCGATCGCGAGTTTTGCAGTCAGAATCGAGCCACCCAGAGCGATACAAGTCCGATTGACTAATGCGGGACTCCAGGGCAAACCGATCCTTCGCTGCGCTTTGGGATCTAATGTGCCAGTATAATAAGCCTGAATATAGGCCGGATCGTGAACTAATTCCAACCATTCCGTCGGTGGTAATGTGGGGGCGAATGTTCGTTCTGCGGTAACTAATCCATCTGCTAATAATAATTCGTACAACAACCGAAATTTGGACATCGGAAATCGATGACTATCGGGTAGCGGGACGACATAATCGGGATGATAAACGATCGGGACTGACAAAATTGCTATGAGTATTTACAGAACTTGCGAATGGATTCTAACGTAGTTCGATTCTGGAGATCCACCACCCAGCTACTCTAAGATATAATTGGCGTATTCCGGTGACATAAGGGAAATCGCCCCATGACAATCGCCACGACTAACCGAATGACCTTAGCGGAGTATCTTGCCTATGATGACAACACGGATACTCGTTATGAGCTGGTAGATGGGAAGCTCACGAAGATGTCATTAGGGACTGGCGAGCATGGCGATATTAGTGAATTCCTAAATGATGAATTCAAGGCTGAAATCAGACGGCTAGGGCTGGATTGGGTTGCTAAAGACATGAAAATTGGGATTCAGTCGCCCAGAGGAACGCGTTGGGAAACTGCACGAGTACCAGATGTGGTGGTGTTACCTTTAGAGCAATGGAATAGCTTAAAAAAACGAGAATCTTTAATTCCGTTAAATGAACCGCCGCCTTTATTAGTGGTAGAAGTCGTGAGTCCATCTACAATAGCGGTAGATTATCGGGCAAAGCATAGCGAATATGCGGTGTTAGATATTCCTGAATATTGGATTGTCGATCCGATCGATCCCAAAGTGACAGTTTGCGTACTCAAAGATGGAGCTTATACCGATGAGGTTTTTGTGGGCGATATGACGATTGTTTCGGCCACGTTTCCAGAATTGAAGTTAAACGCATCGCAAGTACTCAATGCTAGCAGATAAGTCACGATCGATGAGGCAAAGGTAGAACTTAATTGCAATAGATAGTCCTTGATGCTTACGAATTTATTTAAAGATCGCCAGCACATCTCAATCGGGATGATACAAAGCTTCAATTTGTGCTGTTGATGGCAATCTTCTTCCTCTCAACTTATCATTGACACGTTGTCGATCGAATATTTGCAGCTTCACCAAGAATTTTTTTCTTTCTAGCTCGAGAGCATTCATAACCAGGTCTAGTTGCGCTTCTGTGAGTCTATCGATTGAACTAAAACCGAAACGATCTGAAAAGCGTTCGCAAATAGTTTCGTACTTCTGATGAATTAGCCGAGAATAAGACCAGATGCAAGAACCTAATGCCGATTTACGAAGACCTAATGGCAGATCGACATTCCTAACCTTGCGTGCTAAAACATTGAAGCTACTCACTTTATAGCTGTGGATTGGTTTGAAGAATCAAACCCAACATTTCTATGATATTGGCGTATTAGTTGGGTTTCGCTATGCTCAACCCAACCTACGGATTTTCGAGGGTACTAATGCTTGCAAACTTCGCGGATGGATGCTAAGCCAACACGGTTGCAGAAATCGCCAAAACCTTCATCAGGCTTCCGATCGCGTTTAAAGTATTCCAAGATCGGCGTGAAGAAAGTCTCTAGATCGTTGATGTGCATCCTGTCGGTATAAACCTGCGCCAGACGAGTCTGCGCGGGACAGCCAGCCAACCACACTTGATAACTTTCGGGGAAACTACCGACAAATCCGACTTCTGCCATGTAGGGACGCGCGCAACCATTAGGGCAGCCAGTCATGCGGATGACAAATTGCTCGTCAGGTAAGCCTAATTTGTCCAAGAGGGCGCGGAAACGCTCGTTGACGCTGGGAGCCACGCGCTCGGATTCGGTGACGGCTAGGCCGCAGGTAGGTAGGGCTGGGCACGCCATCGAGTAGCGAACGAGGGTATCGATTTTGGTGGGATCTGGTTCGACACCGTTGGCGATGAGGATCTTGTCGATTTTATCTCGATCGGCTGGTTTAATGTCGTAAATCAGCACGTTCTGATGGGGCGTGACGCGCATCGGGATTTTATACGTTTGGACGATTTCTCTCAATGCCGTGCGGAGTTTGAAATCGCCATCGTCTTTGATCCGTCCATTGACGACTGAGATACCTAGAAATAGTTTACCGTCGCCTTGTTCGTGCCAACCCAAGAAGTCCAAATATTTAAAGGCGGGAAGTTGTTTGAGGGGTTGAATTTTTTTGCCATAATATTCTTCAACTTTGGCTTTAAATTTAGCTACACCCCAATCGTGAATCAGGTACTTCATCCGCGCATGACGACGGTTGGTGCGATCGCCATAATCGCGTTGGGTAGCAACGATCGCTTTAACTAAATCGTAGATATTTGCTTTAGTTACATAGCCGATCGGATCGGCAATTCGCGCGAATGTTTCTTCTTTGTTATGGGTGCGTCCTAAACCACCGCCAGCATAAACATTAAAGCCCAATAATTGTCCTTTAGCATTAGTAATTACGACCAATCCTAAGTCTTGGGAGAAAATATCGATCGAGTTATCGCCTGGTACGGTAATCGCAATTTTAAATTTGCGAGGCATGTATTGCGTACCGTACAGCGGTTCTGGATCTCCAGGGAAAATGGTACGGTTGAGGTCTGTAGCTAATGCCGCTTTGACTTCCGGTGCGGGTTCACCACTGATGGCTTTTTCTCCATCCAACCAAACCTCATAATACGCACCTGATTGGGGCGTAAGCAGATCGGCAATCCGATCGGCATATGTCAAGGCGTGTCTATATTCTGGCTTCTTTTTGAAGGGTGCTGGGGGTGCCATCACGTTGCGGTTTAAGTCGCCGCACGCGCCAAGAGTCGAACCCATATTTTGGACGATCGCAGTGATGGCTGGCTTGAGATTTTTCTTGAGAATGCCGTGCATCTGGAAACCCTGACGGGTAGTCGCGCGGATGGTTTCGTTCCCATAGTCGCTCGCCAATCGATCGAGTGCCAAATACAATTGGGGTGGGATAAATCCGCCAGGATTGCGCGTCCGCAACATCATTTGATAATCTTTTTCTTCACCTTTAACGCGATTATCTCGATTATCTTGCTGATAAGATCCATGAAACTTGAGGATCTGAATTGCGTCTTCCGTGAAATAATTTGTATCGAGGAGTAACTCGCTGGCAACAGGTTCCCGCAGATAGTTGCTATCTGTCTTTAAATGTTCTACTTTGGCGAGTTTTTTTGGGGTGGAAGTGGTAACCATACTGAGTTTAGGGATACTGGCAGGCGAAGATCTAGTCTATAGCAATCCTAAGTCACTTAGATCGATAGTCTATTTATTTTAACGCTCCTACGATTCGTCGTTTCGGTAGGAATCCTAAAATAAATGCAGAGGTTGCCGATCCTCTGTCTTCCCAGTTTCAAATTAGATATCTAGTAGTCTACGGCATAAATCCTAGTACTATTTTGGGAGGAGTTGGGAGTTGGGAGAGTAGCGGTAGAGTGTAGGCAATGGTTGCTTTACTTATGCCGTCGAGTACTAGTATTGTGCATAATCGGCCACCAGCCACAGAATTTAGAGTATGAGTCCAGCGCAAAGAGATCGAGATCGGGTTTCACACACATGCTGGCATTTGAGATCGGTCAGCAGATGTCTCTACGATCTTTATTTGCAAGTCTAGATAAATATAACTAAAAAATTATCTTTAATACAAAGAGCTAGGAACTATTAATAGCTCCTAGCTCTTTGTCGATCGATCTAGATTAGAGACAATCTAATATTAATTTACGCAGGAAGTAATACTGTGTCGATAACATGAATGACACCATTATCAGCAGCAACGTCAGGTGTTACTACTGTAGAGTCATTAATCTTGACACCACTAGAGGCATCAATTTTTACTTCCGAACCTTCAACAGTTTTTGCTGAAGTTAGTTTGACGACATCAGCCGCCATTACCTTACCAGCAACAACATGATAGGTCAGGATTTTTGTAAGTTTAGGAATATCTGCGAGCAACGCTTCAACAGTACCCGCTGGTAGTTTTGCAAATGCTTCATCAGTCGGAGCAAATACAGTGAAAGGGCCTGCACCTTTGAGTGTGTCTACTAATCCAGCAGCTTGAACTGCTGCAACCAAGGTGGTAAAAGAACCTGCACTAACGGCAGTATCAACGATGTCAGCCATGTGTTTATTTACTGTATTTAGTGTCAACACATCTAATGTAACGTATTTTTAACAAAAAGTGTGGCTGTCAAAAATTTAATTATTTTTCATTAACGAATGCGCTGAATTCGGTTAAATTCATCCATGTTTTAGATCGCGATCGCGCGTAATATACTAGTATAAATCTGACGCTTCGATATTTAATATAAAAAACAACACACTTCTGGGATGATTATTTATCGCTCGATAAAACTCTTTATCCCATTTTCAATAAAATTTCAAGGTCGAGGTTGCCGTTCTATTTTAGTTTTAAAGAGCAAGTAAATTTATTGACATTGAGATCGCTCTCCTATGACGATCGTGCCAGCAAATCAGCAACTCAATCACTAACTCACCAGCACAGGCACGGAAAATTCACCTTGTCGATCGTCAAATCGCAAAGGTCAGTCTCCAAAAGTTAGGTTAGCTCCCGATCTAATTATTCGGTGTGCGCTTTCGATCGTGCTTGCCAGTAGCACAGCAATTATGGATTGGCACTTGGCTGCTTGCTAAATGCCACCTGAATAGCCAGTAAAATCAAACCGATCGCAATAATCCCAAATACTGCCGCACCCAAGGCTGTCGAACCCACAACGAGAGTGCGTACCGCCGTAGCAATATTTACTGCCATGTTGGTTTTCTGAACCATCGGTTTGGTCGCAAACGTCGTAGCAATCTTACTAGTCATCGTATACATCGCGATCGACATCATGCCAGCAATCAGCGAACCAGTCAAACACCGGAGGGGACTAGGCAGGGTGGTTTCGGGAGGAGTGATTTGAGTCATTGCGGAGTGGGAGGAAGGTGAGACGGGGGACGGA
>NZ_PVWO01000018.1 GCF_003003845.1 Chamaesiphon polymorphus CCALA 037
GAATAAAAAGCCTGAAACTAAGGTTAGGTTTGTTGCGTCACGATCGTTGCAAAAATATAATAATACTAAGGATCATTCTGTCCTATTGGCATTGTCTAATAAGAAAGTAGCGCGATTACCTCACGGCGCGGCTACGCCAACGATCGACGTCTCTGAGTCAGAGCCTAAACCATGAGATACTTTTGGAAGATTGGTAATCAAAAATTTAACATTCGTCACACGATCTTCGTTGGTATATTTTTAGTCGTGCTGTTGATGACTACTTTTGGCTGGTCGGCGACTGCCTATAAACCTTCTACGGCGATCGATTTTCATCGGATTCCCATCGGCGATGGGCGCATTTCTACCCAACCTCAAACAGGATTTCTGTGGTCGTGTCGGACTGAGTTTGGAGGACGGCGACGAGGCGCACATGCTAGTGGCAATTGGATCGATCGCAATAAAACATACGATATCACCACCAAACCAACTGTTAATGGTAACGTTTTTTGGCCTGGGGACTTTAATATTGCCATCAAAGATCGTTCTCGCCAAATTGTTAGCAATCGACTCCCCCAAGATCCGACCGGGGAGTTTCCAATTTCGCCTAATGACGATGCCTATGCTTTCGATCGCAATCCTAACTCGATTCGATCGGCCAGAGCGACACTCAATTTACCAGCCAATCCCCAACTAGCCGAAACTCCATCCTGTGTGCCGATGGGTCAAGTTGGCATTCTCCTCAATGGCGGCTATTTATTCAATGCGCTCGATGCCAATGGCAAAGATGCCCTCGCCCATGAAATCCAGGATACTTGTCAGGGACACCCCGAGCATCGCGGTACGTATCACTATCACAGCATCACTACCTGCCTAAATAAACGCGATCCTGGCAACGGACACTCGGCACTGTTGGGCTATGCTCTCGATGGCTTTGGCATTTACGGTCATCGTCTAGACGGCGGTAGAATGGCCACCAATAGCGATCTAGATGTCTGTCACGGACATACCCACGAGGTTGACTGGGATGGCAAAAAGACCAACCTCTATCACTATCATGCTACTTGGGAATATCCCTACACGATCGGCTGCTATCGCGGTACACCCGTACAAGTGGCTCGACCCCGCAGATCGGAATCAAATCGATCGGTGGAGGGTAGGCTTTAGGTTTTAGGCTTTAGGCTTTAGGCTTTAGGCTTTAGGCTTTAGGTTTTAGGTTTTAGAGTTATCCATTACCCATCCACTCATCCACTCATCCACTCATCCACCCATCCACCCACTTGGCATTTTGGTAAAATCTACTATAATTGAAATAGATCGACCAAAATACCCCCAAGCCAACCACCTAAATGTTTGTCACTGCACGTCCAACTGCCAATCTAGATCGAATCCCCGTTGATGTTGTAGCGGCAATTCAAGAATTAAAACAATCGCTGAATGCGGTCATCCTGGCGCATTACTATCAAGATTCCGAAATTCAAGATGTGGCGGATTTTATTGGGGACTCGCTCGAATTATCGCGGAGAGCGGCCAGTACCGATGCCGATGTTATTGTATTTGCTGGCGTTCATTTTATGGCTGAGACTGCCAAAATTTTGAATCCCAATAAATTAGTTCTATTACCAGATTTAGCCGCCGGATGTTCGCTGGCGGATAGTTGCCCGCCCGATAAGTTTGCCGCATTTAAGGCACAGTATCCCGACCATATTGTTATCTCTTATATCAACTGTACGGCAGAAATTAAAGCTCTGAGTGATATTATTTGTACCAGTTCTAATGCCGTCAAAATTGTCAAGCAGATTCCCCCAGAACAGGGCATTATTTTTGCACCCGATCGCAATCTCGGTCGGTACGTGATGCAGCAGGCAGAGCGGGAAATGGTGCTATGGCAAGGAAGTTGTATGGTACATGAGACTTTTTCGGAGAAGAAGTTAGTACAATTAAAAGTTAACTATCCCGATGCCGAAATTATCGCTCATCCAGAATGTGAAGAGGCGGTATTGCAACATGCCGATTTTATCGGTTCGACGAGTGCTTTATTAAAATATATAGCTCAGAGTCAGCGGACTCAATTTATCATTGCGACCGAGCCAGGAATTATTCACCAAATGCAGAAAGCTCAACCTCAAAAAGAGTTTATCCCCGCACCACCAATGAATAATTGTGCTTGTAATGAGTGCCCGCACATGCGCTTAAATACACTAGAGAAGTTGTATTTAGCAATGAAGAATCGAACTCCTGAAATAACAATGCCTGAAGATATTCGATTGGCAGCTTTACGTCCGATGCAACGGATGTTAGAAATGAGCTGAGTTAGAAATTGTTAGCGATGCCATACCCGACTTCTCGAAGAAGTCGGGGTTTTTTATGCAACCTCGATCGATAAATTGCATCTCAGACGTGAAAAAATTACTTTTAGCCTATAACTTTAGTCACGATTAATGCCTGGATCGGCTCGTTACTTCTGGTAGATAAAAATAGATAAAAAGCGTTACCTTAGCTCGAAGATAGAAGCTCGGCGATCGAGATAAAGTAGTAGCAATCGAGAACGAATCGATTTCCAAACTACTCTTTCCCGAAACACCCTTAGCCAAGTAACAGGATTTATATATGTTGAAATTTACATCTTTAGCAATTGGTTTACTCACTGCAATCTCGATCGTGCCATCGGCTCAAGCTTTACCTATTTACGGAACTCCAGTTATTGTCACGCAAACATATAGAGGCGATCGGACTCCAATTGTAGTAAAAGTCACTCAGCCAACATATCGAGACTCTAAATACGATCGTAATTGGGAAACTGATCGTCGTCGCCAATGGGAACTAGCACGCAAGCGAGCAGCAAAAGCGCGGTGGGAAGCACGATACTCTCGATACAGATACTACAACGATCGTTACTCTAACGATCGTTATACTGACTACCGTCGCGATAATAATTCTTATGGCGATCGGCACAACTATCGTTACTAATAAACAGCTCTTCTTCGGACATATTTATCTCCAGGGCAATCTAATTTAGGTTGCCCTTTTTACTTTTTACGATTGGAAAAAATCGAGTTAATTGGCGATCGATTTCAGGGGGATCGTAAGATAATTAATTTAGTGAAATAAAATATTTGCATTACATTATCCTCCCATTGGTAAAAAGTGAACCCCATGACTATAGTCATGCTTCGTCCAAGAGCGATGGTGACTTTGGATAGGTGCAAACAGCTTGAAAGTAGGACTTTAGTTGGACGATCTGTGTCTAGAAGCAAGCTATATTTAAATTAATCTACTTAAGGGTTCGATATTCAGCCTGTTACTTTGACGAAAAGTTTTTACGTCACCATAGGATGATTTATATATGTCAAAACTTACCTCACTAGCCATCGGCGTACTTAGCGCAATTGCAATCTTGCCAGCATCCGAAGCGATGGCGGCTACTAGCAATCCTGCCTCAGCTAGCCCAGAACCAGCCGGAAATCTGCAAGCTCAAGTTATTTTCAAAATTGGCCCTCAATACCACGACCGTGGCTACCGCCGTCGTGGCTACTATTCAGACTGGGAACACGATCGTTATCGTCGTCGCCTAGAATGGGCGCGCGAGCGCGAAGCTCGTGCTCGTTGGCGCGAGCGGTTCTATCGCGATCGCTACGACCGTCACTTCGATCGCGACTACCGTTACTATAGATAAACTCGCACTAACGATTGCGATCCGCACCGACAACGGGGTATTTGCTAGGGGAACCATGAAATAGTAGATTTGCCAGTCGGCGGCTGAAATAGTAAAAATTGCGATAGTGAATAGTGCCGCTGTGTCTGAATGTGAATTATCTATTTTGGAGGACGATCTGAGTTTAGATCGTCCTCTTTTCGATCGTGGATAGGGACGAGCGAGCGACGGTATAATAATCTATTTAGTAGCTGTCGATTCTCCTTCGGAGAGGTTAAGCCAACGACTCGATCGCAATTCGCGCTCATTGCAACGGCAAAAGTCCTGCGGCGCAATACTTTTGCCAGCCACTCGATCTCCAACATTTCGCCACCGCTACAACTTACAGATTGCCAACTTCACGAATGCCCGTCGTGGAGCCACCCTGTCTTGATGCGCTGTCTTGTCTTGTCTCGCTGTCTTGACTGAAACGCACGCTGTAGGTGAGCGAAGCGAGACGTGCCGAAGGCGGGAACCTCAGCGCGATTTCAGTCGCAAAATCCACAATCCACAATCCAAAATTCATGACCCAAACGCCCCTCTCACCCAACCAAAATCGTCAGTTACCGCTTCAACAGCCAGACAATCTCGGTCGGTTTGGCAAGTTTGGGGGGAAATACGTGCCAGAGACGCTAATGCCTGCGCTGCTAGAGTTTGAAGCCGAGTACTATCGCCACACCAAAGACCCCGAATTTCATCGGCAACTCAACGAACTACTCCGCGACTACGTAGGCCGCCCCAGCCCCCTCTACTTTGCCGAACGTCTCACCGAGCGTTACGCTCGTCCAGATAGCACTGGTGCCCAGATTTACCTCAAACGCGAAGATCTAAATCATACGGGCGCACACAAGATTAATAATGCCCTAGCCCAAGTTCTCCTTGCCAAACGGATGGGCAAACAACGGGTAATTGCTGAGACTGGTGCGGGTCAACATGGCGTGGCAACGGCGACAGTCTGCGCGCGGTTCGGGCTAGATTGTGTCATCTTCATGGGCGTGGAAGATATGCGTCGCCAGGAGCTGAACGTGTTTCGGATGCAATTGCTCGGTGCGGAGGTACGTCCGGTCGCCGCTGGCACTGGCACGCTTAAAGATGCTACTTCCGAAGCGATTCGGGATTGGGTGACGAATGTCGAGACGACGCACTATATCCTCGGATCGGTTGCTGGCCCTCATCCCTACCCGATGATCGTTCGCGATTTTCATGCGATTATCGGTGTGGAAACTCGCGCTCAAGCAATGGAAAAATGGGGCGGTTTGCCAGATATCTTGCTAGCTTGTATCGGTGGTGGTTCCAATGCGATGGGACTATTTCACGAATTTGTTAAAGAACCAACCGTGCGGTTGATTGGCATCGAAGCTGCTGGCGAAGGCGTAGACACCGACAAACACGCCGCAACACTGACTAAAGGTCGTCCGGGAGTACTGCATGGTGCGATGAGTTATCTGTTGCAAGATACCGACGGACAAGTCACCGAAGCCCACTCAATTAGTGCCGGATTAGACTATCCTGGGGTAGGGCCAGAACATAGCTATCTCAAAGATTTGGGACGTGCTGAATACTACAGCATCACTGACGCTCAAGCTCTAGAGGCTTTTCAGTTATTGTCCAAGTTAGAGGGTATTATACCCGCCCTCGAAACATCCCACGCGATCGCCTACCTCGAAACTCTCTGCCCTCAACTCACTGGTAGTCCCAAGATTGTCATCAATTGTTCGGGACGCGGTGATAAGGATGTACAGACGGTGGCGAAGGTATTGAAATTTTAGGAAAGTTGGGAGTTTGGAGTTTGGAGTTCGGAGCAATTGGGCTTTAGGACTTAGGATTGAGGTGTTTGAAGAAATGCTCTCGATCTACTGACTCTTCCACTCCTTTCTCTTCCATGCGCCTTCTCCGATCATCCTCGTTACTCCCAACTCTTCACTCCCCACTCCCAACTCTTCTATGACTCGCTCCAGCGGAATTCTCCTCCATCCCACCTCACTACCCAGTCCCTTTGGGATTGGCGACTTAGGTGAAGATGCTTATACGTTTATTGACTTTTTACATAATGCCAAACAAAAATATTGGCAGATTTTACCGTTGGGGCCGACGGGATATGGTAATTCTCCCTACATGTGTTATTCGGCGATCGCGGGCAATCCGTTGCTGATTAGTCCGATTAAACTGTTAGAAGATGAATTACTAACTCCCGCAGATCTGGCAAACTTACCAAAATTCCCCACTCACAAAGTTAATTTTCCACTCGCGATCGAGACTAAAACGAAACTATTTCATATTGCCTTCGAGCGATTTTTGACGACAGTAGATAACGACCAGAAAACTAATTTTGACAACTTCTGTCACAGCCAAGTTTACTGGTTGGATGATTACGCTTTATTCATGGCAGTGCGCGAGGCACATGGCGATAAGAGCTGGCATCAATGGGAACCCGATTTAGTCAAACGCGAACCGCTTGCCTTAATTCATTGGCAAAATCAACTCAAACATCAGGTTTGCTATCATAAATTCATTCAGTTTAAATTCTTTGAACAGTGGTCGGCATTACGACTATATGCTCGCGATCGTGAAGTCGAAATCATTGGTGATATTCCGATTTATGTCGCTCATGACAGTGCAGATGTCTGGGCAAATCAAGAATTTTTTGAACTCGATCCCGAAACTGGCGAACCCGCATTAATGGCTGGCGTTCCACCCGATTACTTTAGCGAAACCGGGCAATTGTGGGGAAATCCCGTCTACCATTGGGAAAATTTAGCACATACCCAATTTAATTGGTGGATTCAAAGATTTGAATCGTTATTGAAATTAGTCGATGTAATTCGGGTCGATCATTTTCGGGGTTTTCAAGCTTTTTGGGCGGTCGAACAGGGCGAAACTACCGCGATCGACGGTCGCTGGATCAAGGCTCCAGGGGCAGAATTATTTGCCACCCTCCAACATAAATGGGGGCGGTTGCCAATTTTAGCTGAAGACTTGGGTGTAATTACGCCCGATGTCGAAGCTTTGCGCGACCAGTTTGGATTTCCAGGCATGAAAGTCATCCAATTTGCCTTCGGTTCGGATAATGGCAATCCGTTTTTACCATTCAATCACGGACGCAATTTTGTGGTGTACACGGGTACTCACGATAACGATACCACCGTCGGTTGGTTTGAGAAATTAGAAGGTCGCGAACGCGATCGATTTTTACTATATATTGGTGGGATTTGTCAAGAAGGAGTTCACTGGAATACGATCCGGTTGGCGATGACTTCTGTTGCAAATCTCGCAATTTTTCCGCTCCAAGATATCTTGGGTTTAGGCGGTGATGCACGGATGAATTTCCCTGGATTGGCTGAAGGAAATTGGGAATGGCGATACGATCCGGCTGTTATTAACGAGCCACTAGCATTACGGTTGAAAAATTTAACCTTAATCTGCGGTCGAGGTAGTCATTAGATCGCACTTTGAAAATTTAACGACAGAAATTCCAGATGTCTGGTGGGCTGTGCCCACCAGCATATTGTCGATCGATTGTCCTCAATCATTTGTGCAACAAAACCATTATTTCTGACTGAGTTTAACTTTGACACCCTCACGAGGCATAATCGTACCCGAAAAATATTGTGTGTCAAAGTTACTGCTAGGCTCAAGTTCCACAGAGTATTGCGAAAGGATATTGACTAATATAACTTTCGTACAAAGTAAGGTAAACGCCATCCCAATACACTGGCGGGGGCCAGCACCAAAGGGAAAATAGTGGAAAGGAGGGGGGGCATTCGTAAAGCGTTCTGGCATAAAGTCATTGGGATGCTGCCAATGGTTGGGATTACGGTGGAACGACCAACTACTGATAAAGATTTGGGTTTTCTCAGGGAGAGTGTAGCCGCCTAGTGTTGGCGATTGTCCGGGCATAACTTCCCGAATAAATAACGGCACAGCAGGATACAACCTCAAAGCTTCTTTAACTACTAGATCGAGATACTTGAGTAGATTGATATCTGCTAGACGAAATTCAGTGCCGCATTCTTCCAAAAATACGGTGATTTCCGATCGCAATTTTTGCATTGCTTCGAGATTTTCAGCACATAAAAATAAGGCCGCAGCTACTGCCTCTGCCACATTTCTGGTGCCTGCGGTAAAGGTTGTGGATAACTCCTCCCGCAATTGTGTTGTTGATAGCTCAGTGTCCTGACTGACAAACGATAACAGATCGATTCCCTGTCGATCTGGCTGCTGCTGGCGTTGATGGATTTGCTCCTCAATGAAGTTATTCCAGTGCTGACGCTGCAACCAAAATTTTGGGTTTAGAGAGAGCGGGTAAGGCAAAAATGCTTGCCCTCCACGATTATTCATTTCCTGCATTAACTGTGTAAAGGCATCGAAATAGCTGCTATCCATTTCCGATCCCAAGACTGTCAGACCGAAGATCTGAAAAGACAATTGCACCAACTCACCAAATAACTCTACAGATTTAGGTGTTGAGCTAGGCTGTAGGATTTGGAAATAACTGTTAGTTGTTGTTTGAATGGTTGGTACGATCTGCTCGAAATAATTATCGATTTGGGCGGCTGAGAATGGGTGGTTGCGGCGTTTGAACTCCCAATCTTTACCATTGCTTAAAAAAAGACTGTCCCCCATCACTGGTTCTGCTGCTTGCCGAGGAGAATTCTTGTAATAGCGATCGCGATCGGTCACTAAAACTCGTTCGATTAAGCCTGGATCGTTAATTAAAATACTGGCTCGATCGAACAACCAAAAGCGCATCATATCGCCATAAGCTAAACCATATTCATACAATCTAATATGAGATGGCGTACCCACAAAGTCTAAAGCATTGCCAATTAAAAATTTAGGATCGGGGCCTGGAATCCGGTTAAGATCGTTTGACATATGTATATCATCCTCTTTACTTGTTTAAATATTTAAACTATTTGGCACATTGGAGGGCAAGAGAAATAGATATGGTTCGAGTCGAGTTTCATTCCGTACCGAAATTTCTTGTTCGATTTCTTGCAATCTTGCTTGAAATTTCTGCAACACTCCCCGAGCGCGAACATCGACGAATTCTCGATCTGGATACCCTAAACGATTTGCCCGGAAAACAGAGAGAGTTCTCATCAATTCCAGTTGCTTGGCTGCCAACTTTTGTGGTGGCAGAATATTTAAAATGGTCTCCTCATTAATTTCCACATCGCGGCTGGGCGGATTTCCATAGGTAGCCAGCGGGATATTGGGTACAAATGCCATATAGTCATACTGAGGATAGTTCACCGCACCATGTTGAGGGCCACTGACAAAAATTAATTGGGTGACGATCTCGACAAGTTGTTCTAGCGTTGTCAGTTGACCATTGGGAACTAAACCCGTGACATTACCCCCCTCTGGAGAAATCAGCTTTTTCGCCCAATTCTGTAGTTCCGGATCGCCAATAATCTTGGCTGAAGACGTGTAGTAGAGGTTTAGATAATCACTGACGTAAACTTTAATTGCGTTCCACAATAGTAGAGCATCATCTCTATAGGGGTAGTCTGGCAAAAAATTTTCTCCCGATCCATCCACATCGGTTTCCCCTACTCCTCGCCGGGTGAGTTCTTTAGGTATGGCAAACTCAGTGAAGTTTTCTAGGTATTCTTTGATGGCTGCTTTAATTACACCGATCGAGGCTTCTAGAGTTCCGGCTAGCAAATCGTCTGCATAACCGCCTGGGCTAATCAATTGTTCTCGGGCTAGTTCGTTGATTGCTAGGGTAAATTGAAAATGGGGTTTGAGCAGAACTGAAAGGGGATGATTTGGGGCTAATTCATTGGCGGTTGCTAACACAAAAGGTTCTAATACCAAATGAGTTCGGCCTAGATGACTGATAGCTTCGTGATAGTTTCCATCAGCCATCTGAGCAAAGATTTTTGCCATCAACCAATGCCTTCCGTCTCTTGGGGTATAAATTGGATTGGCGATCGGATCGGGTTGCTGATTGATTTGAATGGCGATCGGTGCTAAATTACCACGATAATCTCCATAACCTGTGGGTTTCCAGCAGTACAATACTAAGGGCGCGGCAATAGTTTTTGTTACTTTAACTTGTTGTCCATCCCGTTCGTATTGGTAGCCTCCTGGCTTGAGTCCATCCAGCCCTTGATAATTGGTGAGGAAGATTCTTCCCTCAGCAATTGCCTCTGCCAGAGTTTTTTTAGTTAACATGATTTTTTGGAATATGGCATCTGTAACTGGAAAGTTATCGGGCAACTTGTCAATTACACGCTCGATTACCATCGGGTTGGCACCAGCAATACGCTGACGGGCAAAAACAGCATCATTGCGGAATGTTTCCCAGACCGAGGGTTTGGGTAACAGTGGAAACATCTCCTGATAATCTTCTAATTTATCGAAGGGATCGAAGACATTTTCGATACTGCTTGCCAAAGTATTTGCAATTAAAGATACTAACCCAGCATCTCGCTCCAATAAGTATTTGAGTGAAAACATTTCCGACTGGGGCAACTCTTTAATTAGCAGGATCCCGGCTGTCTGGCTATATTGATAATCTTCTCGCTGCTGCGCGATCGCCTGATTTCGCTGCTGCTGTCGATCGAGGGTATCGTCTTGGGGCAAACTCGGTTGGAGCATGGATCTAATTCTCCGATTCTAAAAGTTTGACAATTGAAGTATTGAAACTCTAAAGGTGCCTATAACCTACCGCTAGCAGCCTTTTTTACTCAACCAACTATCTCAATAAAGTCGGGTTCGCGAGCATTGTTAGCTGGCGTTTATACAATCGATCGAGCAGTATTAAATGATTGTTACTGACAAGTTTTACAACTACATTCAACTCTAAATGGTGCCACCATTATCAGAACATGAATGCGATTTCGGAAAGATCGGACGAGTCACAGCGGACAAGATTCAGTCTAAAAACCATTGCTTCAGATCGCTTACCCGAATACTCAGTCGGAGAGAACATAAGCGATAAGATTCAGTCTAAAACCCATTGCTTCAGAACGGTGTAATTTTCTAACATTTTGTAATATTCTTTCGAGCATTGTATTAAAGCTCTAGAAAGATCTAGATTTTTTTCAGCAACAAATTATTGTCAGAGATCTCAACGAACATGAAAGACGATGATTTAGACCCATATCTTCAATCGGGGCGGTAGAAAAGTTAAAAGTCCCTTGGATTTCAATACGGTTCGGTTGGCTAGCGACTGAAGTTGCTGCTAGTACAAGACGGCGGAAATTAAACTACTATTTCTGACCCTCGTCTCCTGCCCGCTCCCCGCTCCCCGCTCCCCAGATCGATCCTCGCTTTGCGTGGGGTGAAATGATAACAGACTCACCACTTTGTATATACTGAGTCATGAGTCTAAAAATAAAATCTGCAACACTCCCCATCTCTAAAGTTAGGAATTTGTATCACAATGTCTTTCTCTAAAATCTTAATTGCCAATCGGGGCGAAATCGCTCTGAGAATTATTCGTACCTGTGGCGAGATGGGGATTGGTACAGTTGCCGTGCATTCGACGATCGATCGCAAGGCTCTTCACGTTCAACTGGCCGACGAAGCGGTGTGTATCGGCGAACCAATCGGCAGTAAGAGCTATCTGAATATCCCGAATATTATCTCGGCAGCGTTGACTCGCAATGCGACCGCCATTCATCCCGGCTACGGATTTCTGGCTGAGAACGCGCGATTTGCCGAAATCTGTGCCGATCATCATCTGACTTTTATCGGCCCTTCCCCAGCCGCCATGCGGGCGATGGGAGACAAATCTACCGCCAAGGAGACGATGAAACGCGTAGGCGTACCGACGGTACCCGGTAGCGATGGACTTTTAGCCGATGCCGAAGAAGCACTCAAAATTGCAGGCGAGATCGGTTATCCCGTGATGCTCAAAGCTACTGCTGGCGGCGGCGGACGCGGGATGCGACTGGTACGCGAAGAGGCAGACTTAGTGCGGTTATATCATGCCGCGCAGGGCGAAGCCGAAGCCGCATTCGGTAATGGCGGCGTCTATGTCGAGAAATTTATCGAATGTCCCCGCCATATCGAGTTTCAGATCCTCGCCGATAATTATGGCAATGTCATCCATTTGGGCGAACGCGATTGCTCGATCCAACGCCGTCACCAAAAGTTATTAGAAGAAGCTCCCAGCCCAGCCTTAACGCCAGAATTGCGTCAAAAAATGGGTGCAGCGGCGATCGCAGCAGCCAAGTCGATCGATTATGCTGGAGTCGGCACGGTAGAATTCCTACTCGATAAATATGGTAATTTCTACTTCATGGAGATGAATACCCGGATTCAAGTCGAACATCCCGTCACAGAAGCGATTACCGGACTAGATTTGATCGCCGAGCAGATTAAAGTCGCTCAAGGCGAGAAATTATCGCTGACTCAGGAGCAAGTAATACTCAAAGGACACGCGATCGAATGTCGCGTCAATGCTGAAGATCCCAACTACAATTTTCGACCATCCCCAGGTAGAATCACTGGTTATTTGGCTCCAGGTGGCCCTGGAGTGCGGGTCGATTCCCACGTCTATACCGATTACGATATCCCCCCATTTTACGACTCCCTAATTGGCAAATTAATTGTCTGGGGTGTCGATCGAGATACGGCAATTCGACGGATGCGTCGCGCGCTCCGTGAATATGCAATTACTGGCGTTCCTACCACGATCGATTTTCATCAACGCATTCTGGAACATCCAGGCTTTCTTAAAGGCGAAGTTTATACTAACTTTGTCGAGCAAATGATGTCACAGGAAGGGCTGTAATTGAGCTATGCGATCGATTTACTTTTGCAAATAATTTTCTATATTCGCCACAATATCGATCGACATTTAACTGCCCAGTCCGCGTGCAGTCGCCAAATAAACGGCAAACGTGCCTACCCAATGACTGCTAGCATAGCAATCGCTAGTGACATCGACAGAGCCATGCTGACGATGTAGCTCTGCGATCTCCCGCAGCGGTGCGAGTCGAGCATCATCAATGGGTAGTTGCGAAATTATACCTTCGAGCATCCAGGCTCGGCTGAGGTTAAGACCGCGAAAGTGAGCTTGATAATAGTCATTCGGATTCTCGACTTGCAATGGTTGCAAGCACTGGCTGGCTTCGGCTGCGTGGAACTGAGGCAGAAAATTACTCAGCCAATCGGCAAAATCTGTCGGTGCGAGTAGCCGTCGCATTAAATCTGCTTCCGCCAGACCTGGAGAGATAAAATCATAGGCGATCGGCTCGATCTGTAGGGGATAATTACAGTCATTAAGATAAAATTGCCGTGCTTTAGTGGCGATCGCATCGGCAAAATCTCGATCGGATCGACTCCGCGCCCAATCGAGGGCTAATCCGAGCGCAAATGCAGTCTGAGAGTGCGTGCCAGTGCGATCGGGAGCAGCCAGTTTTTGCAGCCAGATCTGAAAATTAGTGGCGACTATCGTCTCTAAAGGTGCTAAGGCTGCCAGCCACGTATTTGCTTGAGGATCGTCCCACTCCCGTAATTCCATCGCTAGTTGTAACAACCATGCAAAACCATACGGACATTCAAAAAAGGGCCGTTTTTGCAGATGAGCGATTTCGCCCTGAATTTTAGCTGGAGTGAGACTGCGATCGAGTGCTGTTCTCACACTATCCGCAAATGTAGCGGTGGGAAAACACCGACACAGCCGCACCAGCAACCAATGACCGTGGACGGCGGAGTGCCAATCTAGACATCCATAAAACGCAGGCGTCATTTCCCGTGGTGGCTTGATGTCCTCATCACTATCGAACCAACATAGTTGGCTGTGGGGATATTCTCGATCGATACAGTCGAGTACCAACTTCACGAAACTAGCGGCAGTTGTGCGATCGATATGATTGTTGTTGAATTGCATAATTGCTCGCGATCGGATTGCGGTTATCTTTACGACATTCTGCACTCTATTTCAGCGGAGATTTTTTTACCTGTTTGGGTTTCTTTGGCTTGGGAGTAGGCAACTCACTGGCAGTTAATTGAATCAGAGCGGATAGCCACTCTCGATTATCCAGTTGTTCTTCAATTAAAAAGTATGGTTTGGCACCAGGGTAAGGCGGAGCCTCAATCACATTCGCGATCGTCGAGCGACCGCCAGCAGTTGGCTTGACAAATAATTGATTATCACAAATAAGTGCGACGACTTTGTTTTGACAGTAAATCGCATATTCCCCAAACATTTTTTTGAATGAAACTTCCCCCGCTCCATCCATAAGATCGCAAATATATTCGACAAAATTTAAGTCAGAAGCCATATTAACTTTGGTATCAACTAGGTGGCAATCGTTCCCACATGTCCGGCGACGATTTGTAGCAAGCCTACGGAAGAAACCGCCCACACCCGCGTAAACCGAAAATCACTCTCCATTGCCGTGCCTTCATAACTGCCCAAAATGTGCGTTCGCACAGACACGATCGAAAACCCCTCGTTGAGTTGAATCTGTCGTTCTGAAGGCGTTATCGACTCGATCTTTATCGCACCCGATCGATGCATGTCGAGATCTTGTTCTTTACTCACCAGTTGACCGAGATAGCTAGTAAAAATTAGCTCTGGGGCAATGAGTGCATCTAGCTCGGCCACATCAGATTTTAACATCGCTTGCCGCAGACGTTCTTCTATTTCGACGATTTGCAATTCGGTAGGTTTACTCATCACAATTTATTTAAGTTTAAATTCTCTCGCTATTATGAGTGTTTGTTAGATGTTTCCAAATATTTACTTAATGGGAACTCAAGATAATCCAATTAAGTCTTGACAATTAGGCTACGCTAATTATTTAATTCTCACTAACCACAGTATCAGTAATGAAAGTCATTTCGCTATTGGCGATCGGTTTGTCGATCGCTCTTTATCCGATCGCTCTATCTGCACAACCAGAACCTTCACCAAGAACGATCGTTAATAATGCCGCTGCTTTCAGGCAACTACGGGGCGATCGCAAGTTGAATTTGCAGTGGATTGGTTGGGATAATTGGAGCGATTTTGGTAATGCTAAAGTATTCGATCGGCGCGGTACGCTATTTATTAGAGGCAAGCAGACCAAGGGTGATGACTTTCTGACAATTGACGGCAAAATTCTCAGAGTAGACGCTAAAGAGTTTACCTTCCGAGGCAGAATCGTGACGAAAGTCAAGGATAACAATAACGGTCAAGCCTGCGAACGCGAAGGTGATATGGTATTTAAAATTACGCAGAATCGCAGATACTGGCGATTGCAACAAATGCAAAGTCCCTGCGGTACTGAAACAGATTATGTAGATATTTTTATGTGATAATTTGGATTTTGAATTTAGTTTAAACGCTCGATCGAATCGTAAAAGGCTAAAAGTATCGGGCGTCGCTGGGCTGGATTGATGTATGAAGCAGAGATTTTGCCCTCACCCCGCCAGAGCCTGCGGCTCTGGCGGGGTGAGGGCTAATCATACCTTAATCCAGCAACGCCAAGTATCGATCGCAATGGTAACTAATTAAGTTGTGAAGACTACTTCGTGCAATATCTTCTGATACTCATTGTTCGCCAGATCGAGCATCTCTCCAAAAATGGGGGAAAATGGACGGTTGGAATCCATCGCCGTGAAATCTTCAAGAGATCGCCAGTGACCGAAATTGATACACCGCCAGCCATCGAGACTACGGTGAGCGTGCGTGGAAATTAGCCCCGCTTGTCCCGATACCATCTCCAGTGCGTACTCAAATAATTCCACGAACCGAGGCTGGTATTCGGGTTGCTTCATTTTGAAGATGCCAAAGTTGATGAGTCCATCCATGTTCGGCGCAAGCTGCAACTCGCTATCTTTAGGTTCGGAGGCAAAGATTTCAAATAGATGCACGTCTGGAACGTCAAAATCTGCGAGCGGTTGGGTAGCTATATAAGATGCGGAATCGCTCCATTGAATATAGCTAGTTACGCGCAACCCATCACGACTACTCAGCACCGAGCCAGATCTAAATCCGGCTTGGTGCTTTAACGTAGATTGAATATTGTCAATTGCGCGTTCTACCACACTTGTTTGACTCTCAGGTGTCACAGGGAAGATGGCAAACTCAGCCAGCAAGCCATTTGTTTTACTGATTACGGGCATTTGACACCTCCGAGAATTGCTACTTTGTGACGTATGCTAGCACAAAACTTTCTGACAAACTGTTGGCGATCGACTACAAATTCAAATCGAGATCGCCCATCGAGAGCGATCTGGACGATACATTTGCACTAGTATTAAATCTGGAAGTCTTTCTAAACGTAGCAGGCGATCGACCGATCGAAGCTCGATAATAGTGAAGATCGTAGGAGCGTAAATTTATTGCACTTGTAGCTATATGCCTGCGATTGGTTGAATCTAAACCACAACTTAAATCAGGAATAGCAGTTATGACTCATCCCGCCTATCCAGCAATCCTCGAACAGATCGTGAAATTCGAGGATCCGTATGACGACATTACCAAACACGATCTACTGGCATTAGGTGTTACCACCGAGATGATTCCCGATCTCATTGGCACTATTTTAGACGATAAATATTATGAAGATTATGATTCATATGAAGGCTTCCCGCATCTATATGCTTACATTGCTCTCGGACAATTAAAAACACCAGCCGCGATCGATGGTTTAATTCTGGGTGTCAAGAAATGGGCGCATACTGATTGGTTTGAATGGTTTTGTGAAGAAATGCCCGATATTTTCGGTGCGATCGGCCCTGTGGCAATTCCACAGCTCATCGAACTACTTCAGGATAAAAGTCTTACCTTCGATGCTCGCAGTTGCGCGCTGCATTATTTACTACCCATTTCCGTCGCCCATCCAGAAGAACGCGATCGTTGTGTCGCCGCACTCGTTAGCGAATTAGAGAAGTTTGACGATAACGATCCAGAACTAAATGGTTATATTGTCATGTATTTAGTTGCTGACTACAAGGCGATCGAAGCAGTCCCAATTATTGAAGCAGCTTATGCTGCCGAGCGCGTAGATCCTGCCTTCATCGGCGATTGGGAAGATGTCCAAGTACAGTTTGGATTGATACCAGCGCGAACTACTCCCAGACCAAATTATTTGGGGATAGATAGAGATAGAATGTTTGGGAAACAAGCGAGTCTCCTCGATAATTATGCAAACGCAGCAGCAAAACGGAGCGAAAATGCAACCGCTAAAAAGAAAGCCAAGCGCAAACAAGAAAAGAAAGCTCGTCAAAAAAATCGACGTAAATAATTTAAATATCTCGATTAATGATTTGCCTTAATATTTTCACTTGCTAATCTCACGGTTTCATCGATTCGCTTTTGGCGAGTTTCCGGTTTCTTGGCATTGAGAATCCATTCTAAAATACCGCGTTTGGAAGAACGCGAAAATCCTTCCCAATATGCCAAAGCTGTTGAATTTTTGTCAAATGCGAGTTGGAGATCGGCGGGGATAGTAATATTCTCTACTTCATCCAATGCCGTCCAAGTTCCTGTCTGTTTCGCTAGCTCGATCGATGCCAATCCGGCTACCGTCATGAGATTTGCGGCGATGAGTTTCTCGACCTTCAATTTATTGACTTTACTCCAATTACTTTTGGGATTGCGTTTGGCAAAAAACTGATAATAACTTTCAGCATCCCGTTTGTTTGGCGTACTATCGATCCACCCAAAACATAAGGCTTCATCAACAGCTTCTGGATAATAAATGCTTGGAGTATTGCTTTGTTTTCTGTAAATAATCAGCCAAACAGATCGTTCGGATTGATGATTATTCTCTAGCCATTCGCGCCATTCTGCTCTAGATTTGGCGTAAAAAGTTTTGATGCCATCTTTTAGTTCCATAAGAAATAACCTACATACACGATCGACCTATTAACTTTCAACTTTCAACTTTCAACTTTCAACTTTTTAAAAAATAACTTTGTAAATAACTCAGCATCAATCGTTTAGTTTCGGCAACTAACCGTTGCTGAAAAAGCTGTTCTTGACTGAGCGATAACCACAATAAAGTCCCGATCGCTTTGACTACGGTAAACGCGATCGCCTCGTAATCGGTAGCAGCTAAACCCGAATGGTATCTAGACAAAGAGGCAGCCAAATCTTCAATTAGCTGCGTATCAGCCGCATTTTCGATCGCTTCTAATTCGGGAATCGTGCCTTGTACCTGCATGAAAATCGAATGGTAACCAGGATAATCTGCAAAAAATTGTGCTGTGGTATCGACAATTCGATCGACATAGGCAGACAGGCTCAAATTTGCCATTTCAGTGGGATCTAACTCCATAAAACGGTGGTGGAGTCGATCGTTATAGCGCATCGCTAGAGCACCGACGATCGCGCCTTTATCTGGAAAAAACTGGTACAGCGAACCGATCGGTACTTTGGCACCAGCGGCGATCGCATTAGTCGTAGTGTCATTGTAACCCTTGGCAATAAATAACTGTTCGGCCACATCCAAGATCTGACTCACTCGTTCTTGACTCCGCGCCTGTCGCGGTTGTCGCCGCATTCCTGACGATTTTGCTGAATTTATAGCCATTTTGCAACCAAGTCTAGATCGATATCTGAGGATTGCTCGCTTTTTTCTTGACAAAACATGAGTGATGCTCTTATTCTAGAAAAAGATGATTAATGCTCGTATTTTACCTGAAGTTGTGGAGGACAAGATCGCCATGAGTTGGGATATCGTTGGCTGGCTCGGTGCCAATCTCAAATGCCCGATCGCTTGCTGTGCTATTGGCTGGCGATTCCTACGGTATAAATTTCATCCCTGGATGACTTTGGCAACCTCTCCACTCAACATCCTAACTAAATCGGGTATCGATCGTACCCACGCCCAAAACCGTTATCTGAGCGCGATCGGTAAAATTAACTTTGTAAATGTGTACGCATTGCTCGACAATTTGCTGTGGTAAACAGAAACTGCCGATCGATCGCGCGTGCGATCGCTCAACTTCTGCTTAACAAAGAACAGGGTTTTAAATCCTCACCCTAACAACCCAATTATCAATTATCAACTATCAATTATCAATTAATTCAATTCTGTGGAGATGTTTGTCATGACATTAATGGATGCTTTCAACGCAGGTTTACCTTTTAATTCTAAAAATCAGCAACACAGCCATTTCCAAATAGTGATGATTTTAAAGTCTTTCATTGCTATGCTCGTAGGCGACCAGAGCCTAAAAACGGTGGGCGAGATGTCAGATGCATTGGTAGAAACCCCCGCCTTTAACTTGGCGGCTCGACAATTGCAGCGCAATCCGGCTTGCGCCAAACTGATTCGCGATCGCTATATTCCGGCTAATTACGATCTCGACAAACTCCTCACTTATCCTCAAGATTCACTCGGATACATTTATGCTTCAGCTATCAAAGGATCGGGATTCGATCCCAATTTACATATCGGGATGAGTGCCGCATCGGATGCTAAATATGTGGAGCTGCGCCTGAGTCAAACTCACGATATTTGGCATGTAATTACTGGATTCGACACCTCGCCGATCGGTGAAATTGGCTTGCAGGCAGTTCATTTGGCACAGTTTCCCTATCCCTTAGCCACGATGCTGGTTGCCAATAGTTTGATGTCGAGTACCTTGTTGTACCCCGAAGGATTACCTGCATTGTTAGGTGCGATCTCCCAGGGATGGCAGACGGGCGAAACGGCTGGGGCGTTGTTCGCGCAAAAGTGGGAAGAGGCATGGGATAAACCGTTGGTACAATGGCAAGCGGAGTTAAATATCCAACCGATCCGATGTCATTAATGTTCGCAGAATGCAGCCTTTTCGATTGAATCTGTTTTAGATCTTGGATTCGATCGAAATCGCGATCGATCGAAACTATGCGACTCGATCGTCCAAACGCGCTGCCTAGTATCGATCGAGCAATTTCTGCTGAGACGTTTCTTGGAGTATAATTTTGAAAAGATATTAAATAAAATTACAAACAATACTAAGCTCGAGAAAATAATCCTCTATGGCGATTAGACTAAATTATTCCGCCCGATCTCCCAACTAGGAGATGTTATTGAAGAGTTAATTCTGAGAACTCTACTCCATAATATAGTGGCGATCTGGAATGGGGGAAACGTTTTTTTAAGCAGGCTATCCGCAGGTTTATATAGTTTATTCTAAAAAGATTCTGAAATGCCATGAAAATTGCCTTCATTGTTGGTCAATTTCCAGCCTTATCGGTGACATTTATTCTAAACCAAATTACAGGGTTAATCGATCGAGGGCACGAAGTTGATATCTATGCCGATGAACGCGGGGAATCAGAAAAACTTCATCCATCGATCGAGGCATATCGATTACTCGATCGCACATATTATCTTCCTCGTGTGCCAACTAACCTCGCCACACGAGCATTGAACGGCGTGGGTTTGCTGGCTTATATTTTGTTGAGAGATCCTGAAGTTGCATGGCGATCGCTCAACGCATTTAAGTATGGTAAGCAAGCAATTTCATTATGGTTACTCTATACCGGAATTCCCTCATTTAAAAAATCTTACGATATTATTCACTGTCAGTTTGGAACGCAGAGTTACCGAGGAATTTCGTTTAAAACAATAAATTCCCCAAAAGCAAAACTGATCGTTAACTTTCGAGGACATGATATTAGCAGCTTCGTGCAGGAGAAAGGTGATAAAATTTACGATGAAGTCTTCAAGATTAGTGATTTCTTTTTAGTGAATTGTGATTTTTTCAGGCAAAAAGCAATTAAACTCGGTTGCGATTCAGATAAGATTGTGGTGCATCGATCGGGATTGGATTGTAGCAAATTTATCTTTACTCCTCGCTATCCTAGCCCAGATGGTTGGGTGCGAGTTGTCACAACGGGTCGTTTAGTCGATAAAAAAGGAATTGAGTATGCCATTCGTGCGGTTGCTAAACAAGCCCTAGATCGACATAAAGTTGAATACACAATTATTGGAGATGGCCCACTGAAAGAGAAATTTCAGAACCTAATTCAAGAATTAAATATTAGCCATTTCGTTAAGTTGGTCGGATGGAAGAACGAGCGAGAAATTATTGAAATTCTCAATCGCTCTCATATTTTTATCGCGCCCAGTGTTACGGCTCAGAATGGCGATCGGGATGCCCCTACAAATGTCCTGAAAGAAGCAATGGCAATGGGTTTGCCTGTAATTAGCACTGTTCATGGCGGAATTCCAGAACTGGTCGAAGATGGGGTTTCAGGTTTTTTGGTACCCGAGCGTGATGTCGAGGCATTGGCGGAAAAGCTGGGGTATTTAATCGAGCATCCGGAAGTGTGGGCTACAATGGGGCAAGCTGGTCGCGATTACGTTGAAAAGCACTACAACTTAACTCATCTCAACGATCGCTTAATCGAACTTTATCAGCAATTGTTGAATTCAGATAAACTTAACAGCGACGCTTCAGTCGATCGAAAGTCGATCGATTATATAAACAATCACTAAAGCTTAGTTACTACAAGCATAAGAATCTCATTGTTACCATCCACAACCGAGCAGAAAAATCCACAATAAATGGAGCTATTACCTATGACAGATGCCCAAATCACGATCGTCGTCGTACCGAGAGAACGGTTTAGTTGTGTTCGTCGATCGCTAGAAAGCATTTATCAACATACCGAAACTCCATTCGATCTGGTTTATGTAGATGGCAACTCTCCTCCACAGGTGAGACAGTATCTGGAAGAACAGTCTCAAGCGCAAAACTTTCATCTGCTTCGGACTGAATACTATCTCTTTCCAAATCAGGCCAGAAATTTAGGACTTGCTTGCATTAAAACGAAATATGTTGTATTTGTTGACAATGATGTAATTGTTTCTCCAGGGTGGTTGGGTTCGCTGTTGAACTGTGCCGAAGAAACCAACGCAGCCGTTGTTGGGCCTCTAATGTGTCAGTACGAACCGATTCATGAAATCGTTCATTTTGCTGGTGGAGAAGCCCATATTTTGCTAGACAAGACTGGCAGGCGGCACTTGCGGGAGAAAATGTATAAACAGGGCAAGCAAGTTGCACAAGTGCGTCCGCAACTGCAACGGACGGAAACTGAACTGGCAGAATTTCACTGTGTTTTGGTTCGTACTGAAATCTTCGATCGCATTGGGAAACTCGATGAAGCAATGCTCAACACCAAAGAACATTTGGACTTTTGCATGACAGTTCGGGAATCTGGAAACACGGTTTATTTTGAGCCAGACTCGATCGTGACCTATGTTCCGGGGCCTCCCTTAGAAATGTCTGATTTGCATTACTATATGCTACGCTGGAGCGATGCCTGGACATTAGGCAGCCTGAATCGCCTGCGGGATAAGTGGAATTTATCAGAGGACGGCTATTTTAAGACCAAGTACAAGAGAGTGAACTGGCGACGATATGGAACCGTAATCGAACCTTTCGTGCGTCAGTTAACATTGGGAATTGGGAGTCAGTTGCTTACCAGAGCCTTTGCGAAAGTGGAGCATTTTCTCAATCGCTACCTGACAGAGCGTCACAACCACCTTCAGCAACAAGCTCGACAAAGCCAACCTTTCACTCAATCATCTTCATCGCAAACTACCATCTCATCCTCTAATTGAGCCACGTACATTCATCCAGTCAGCAGCGAGATTGCCCCTATGTATGCGTATGCCCAAACTAACATTCAACTATTAAACCAGTTACATCAAGCGGGTTATTCGCACGTCGAACTACAGAGCGTTGCCAATGCTTATAAACTGGCTGTGCGGCTATTTACTGGACGATTTCGTCCCTCTGGGAAAACCTTTATTGCCCATCTAGTCGGCACAGCCAGTATTCTTGCAAAACTTCAAGTGCCCGATCGGTTAATCATTGTGGGACTGCTGCACGCTGTCTACTCGCACGGTGATTTTGGGACAGGTCAGACAGGCATCTCCACAGCAAAGCAGAAGCAGATCTTGCAAGTAATTAGTCCAGAAATTGAAGAATACATTGCCAGATATACAGCTCTGAAATGGGATCTAGAAATCGGAACGATCGTTCATAGACAAATTGACACTCTGGATGAAATTGAGCGCGATGTTTTGTTAATCCGCCTCGCCAATGAACTAGAGGAGCGATTAGATCTAGGCATTCTCTATTGTGGAGATGCTAAATACTACAGATATACCGAGCGCGATCGTCATTTACCTGAGATGGCAGAGAAATTGGGTTATTCGAGATTGGCAGCGGAATTTGACACCGTATTGAAAGAGCTTGCTGAGGCTGAACTTCCTGAAGCAATTTGCAATCCAACCAAGCAGGAATATTCAACATTAGTGACTCCAAATTCTTGTCAAAGAAAACTATCTGTTTTGTTTCATCAAGTAACTGCTCGCCGAATTCATTACTTGAAAACTTTAGCAGCACAGCTTCTACAGCTCGCTCGCATCGGAGAAGCAAAACCTCCGAACTCTGGTTCTGAAAGTAAAAACCAAAAAGTGAAGACCTTGCCTTAGGGGTAAATTGCTGGTTGGAGATCGCTTGCTGAGAGCGATCGGGCGATGAATTAAACATGTAACAGCACTACCCACCTTCTAGCATGAGTCTTAAAGCGAAAACCATTCATGGAGTTGTCTGGTCTGCGATCCAGAATTGGGGAAGTCAAATTGGCTCTCTGGTGGTTTTCATTGTTCTGGCTCGGTTGCTCGAACCTGAAGTTTTTGGTCTGGCTGCGCTGGCCAATGTGGTGCTCGCTTTTATGCAAGTATTCCTGGAGCAAGGTTTTGCCCAAGCGTTGATTCAACGCCAAGAACTAGAGCCAGAGCATTTAGACGCTGCTTTCTGGACGAGTTTAATCAGCGGCATCTTATTAACTGTGGCAGGATTTGTGTTGGCGGTTCCGGTTGCAAACGGGTTCGAGCAACCCCAACTCGCTCCGATCTTGCAGTGGCTTTCTATTGTCTTTGTCGTCAGTTCTTTTAGCAGAGTGCAGCAATCCATTTTGGAACGTAAGTTTGCTTACAAGGCGATCGCGATCCGTTCCTTACTCGGCACCTTGGCAGGAGGCATAACTGGAGTTGTCATGGCTTACAGTGGTTGGGGTGTTTGGAGCTTGGTCGGTCAGCAATTAGTACAGGAATTCGTGGGCACACTGGTACTGTGGCGAGCCAGCAATTGGAAACCACGATTTAGGTTTTCTGTCAAGCATTTCAAAGATTTATTTAACTTCGGTATTAGTATTCTGGCATTTAATTTTCTAGGTTTTTTGAATAACCGAGCAGATGATTTTCTGATTGGAATTTTCTTGGGTTCGACGGCATTGGGATTTTACAGTGTTGCGTATCGCATCTTGACGGTAATGACTCAAGTTCTAGTCAATACCACCAATCAGGTTGCCCTTCCTGCTTTTTCTCGGCTGCAAGAAGATCCGGAGCGGTTTCGCCGAGCATTTTACACTGCGACCCAGATCGCCAGCGCGATCGCATTTCCGATCTTTTTAGGAGTTGTCGTCCTGGCTCCTGAAATTGTCATCACTTGCTTTGGAAAACAGTGGTTGCCCTCAGTTCCGGTAATGCAAGTTCTTTCGATCGTGGGAATTCTACGTTCGGTTACTTATTTTAAAGGTTCAATTTTTATAGCATTGGGCAAACCACAGTGGCGATTGTACTTTGGTTTGCTGAGTGCTGGCTTGAATGTTGTTGGGTTTGCCATCGCCGTGCGATGGGGAATTGTTGCCGTTGCGTATGCTTACCTGGTTCGGGCTTTGATCTTATTCCCGATTACTCAAACAGCGGTTAGTAAGCTCATTGATGCTTCGCTACTTCAATATTTACGACAATTTATTGCTCCATTTGCTTGCTCTGTTGCGATGTCTGGAGCTATTTTGCTTGCCAAACAATGGCTGGATAGTTCCCTCAATTCACAAGCTTTGTTAGCCTTCTGTATCGTACTTGGCGCGATCTTCTATGTTCTACTCGTTCGCTTATTTGTGCCAAAATTATTTCAGCAGATACTCGAACTTGCACGTCTGGCTTCATCCAAAACAAGTCGCCAGAGCCTTTAGTTTCAGAAAAATGCATTTTTCATCCAATTTTTATAGTCTAAATCATATTCCTGCATCTATCTCTAGCTTTTCATACTTGACTCCAGCACCGCCCAACTGAGAATTCTCAAAGTAGTTCATCTAACCACACAAGTATCTGTTCGATCGGGTGATTAGCTATGTATTCGATCGAGTGTATCTAATTTTATTCGATCGAGAGACGATCGAAGCGATCGATAGCTTGCAAGCATAATTTAAAAACATTAATCGATTTTCTCCGAACACATAGTATCTAGCAGTCCCAACTTCTTAAAGAAGTTGGGACTGCTATTTTATAGGCCAAACCCAATCTGCCACAGTATTTAAAGCCGATAAGTAAAAATAATGCGATCGTTTTTACAAGATCGATAGACTCGGTAGAGATCGCTAATTTGTTCTAGTTTATTAACCTTTTTTTTAATCATCCTTAACCTGCCCGTGGAATCATGATTATTAGAGCAAAAAAGAATTATTCTCATTTGTGTAAAACAAGCTCCAAACCCCCGATCCGACGAAAATTGCTCGTAAATCACTTGTAACTGGCTACTCGGCAATCATTCACCAATCGCACTAAAGTTGGATCGTTATGAAAACTGGAAATCACGTTATCTTCATTCACCCTGATGGGACTAGCCCATCTCACTACGGAGCAGCGCGGTTTGTCGAACAAGGCCCCGATGGACGGCTCAACTGGGACAAATTAGACAAAGCAGGTGTCTACCTGGGTCACATGGAAGAGCAACTAGGCGGTACATCTAATGGTGGTGCTGTCACCCATGCCACAGGTGCGAAAGTCTATGCCGAATCTTTCGGGTTTGAGGAAGGTAATACCCCCATCAAATCTCTATCTGGCAGTAACAAAACTATTGTCGAAGAAGCCCGAGATGCTGGGAAAGTGACGGCACTAGTCCAATCGGGTGCCATTTTTGAGCCTGGTACAGCCGCATTTGTTGCCAAAACTAAGGAAATTGTTAACCCAGATGGGAGCCGGATTGTGCCCCGATCGCAAGCAGCAGAAATCGCCAAGCAGGTGATTAATTCTGGTGTGAACTTTATCTTGGGTGGTGGCGAACTGAACATGATTCCCGTCGGTCAGGCGGGTTTTCATGGTACGGCGGCTGAATATAATGCCCTGAGTACCAGTTCGATCGTCCGTCCTACCGAAAACTTAATCGAACTCGCCAAGAAGTCTGGCTACACGGTAGTTTATACCGAGCAACAACTCAAAGATCTGCTCGATCCGGCGAAGTATCCTACGCCACCGACGAAAGTATTGGGTGTATTCGCACCGATTCATACTTTTAACGATCGACCAGAAGAAGAGTTAGCCGCACGATCGCTTCCGCTGTATAAAGAATCTGCGCCGACAATTGGCGAGATGTTGGAAGTCACCCAAAAGTTGATGGAGAAACACCCCAACTTCAAAAATGGTTCGATCGCGATCGTTGAAGAAGAGGGTTCTGATAACTTTGGGAATAATAATAACGCCGCTGGCACGATCGAAGGCACGCTCCGGGCAGATAAAGCCATTGGCGTAGCACTAGGTTTTATCGATCGCTATCCCAATACTTTACTCCTCACCGCTGCCGATAGCGACGCGGGTGGATTGCAAGTAACTGACGCAGCCAGTGCGACTGCACCCGTCGGTACGATTAATAATAACCCGACGACTACCGCCCGTCCCATCCCCCAAGATGGTAAAACCGGAGCTGGTACGCTACCCTTCGTTGCGGCTCCCGATGCGAATGGTGATGCCTTCCCCTTTGCAGTAGCTTGGGCAGGTACGCCAGATTTTAGTGGTTCGATCGTCTCCAAAGCCCACGGTCTTAACTCGGATAAACTACCTGCTACCGTTGACAATACGGGCATGTACGAGTTGATGTACGAGACATTGTTCGAGAAAGAACTCACCTCGCGCAATCCCGCTCCTACCAAAGCACCAGCAGCGACTAAAGATACTGGTAACGTTATCTTCATCCATCCCGATGGTGCTGGGCCATCCCACTACATGGCCTTACGGAACGTCGATAAGGGGCCAGACGGTCGCGTCAACTGGGATAAAATGTCTAATGCTGGGGTCTACCTCGGCCACTTAGAAAACCAGTTGGGTGCTACTTCTAACGCAGGTGCAGTCATCCACGCCACTGGGACGAAGGTATTTAATGAGTCGTTTGGTTTGGGAGAGGATAACTCGCCAGTTACACCTGCCTCTGGCAATACCGGGAAAACGATCTTAGACGAAGCGATCGAAGCTGGTAAAGCGACAGTCCTAATTCAGTCTGGACATTTAGCCGAGCCTGGTTCCGCTGCTTTTGCTGCCAAAACTACCAATCGCGAGGGTAATAATCTGCGCGCGCGGGAGAAATACGCCGAAATCATCGAGCAGGTAATTCGTTCTGGTACCAATGTCATTTTTGGTGGTGGCGAGTTATACATGCTACCCAAAGGGACGACTGGATTTCACGTTACTGCGGCCATCGATGCCTCTGAAACTCGCGCCGAACGTCGCCCGACTACCAACCTCATCGATCTAGCTAAGTCGCTCGGATACACGGTCGTGTATACCGAAGACCAAATGAATCAGGTGGTAAATGGTGCCAACCCACCATCGAAAATTCTGGGTGTATTTGCAGCAGTCGATACTTTTGACGCTCGCACCGAAGAAGCACTAGGCTTGAATACGACCAATCCCCAACCCTTGTATGTCGCGACGGCTCCAACTGTCGCCGAAATGCTAGAGGCTTCGCTGAAGATCGTCAAACGCGATCCCGATGGCTTCTTTGCAGTAGTTGAAGAAGAAGGTACCGACAACTTCGCCAACAGTAATAACGCGGTTGGCACGATCGAAGCCATCCGACGGGGTGATGCGGCCATTGGTGTCGCTCAGAAATATGTCGATACCCAAGATCCAAACACCCTGGTAATTACCGCAGCCGATAGCGATGCAGGGGGTCTACAAGTATACCAATTCGCGCCTTACACTCGTGCTACTGGCAATGCGATTACCACTCCCGCACTCCAGAACGGTGAAACCCAAGTGCCGTTTATTAACGTCAACCCCACTACTACCAACAATACGCGGAATCCTCTCGATGGTGCCAATGGCAGTACCGCCAGTGCGGAGTTCCCCTGGAAGCCATTTGCCGCCAAGGATAGTATCGATGGCCCGATGGGTAACTTCGGTGTAGCTTGGGTAGGTACGCCTGATTTCCCTGGCAGTATTGTGTCCAAAACCTACGGTTTGAATGCCGATAAATTGCCCAGCACCCTCGATAATACCGAGATCTACAAGCTGATGTACCAAACATTGTTTGGTACTTCCAGCCAGAAAACGCTAGTACCTGGAACTGCTGGTGCTGATGACTTAGTAGCTGGCGTTACCCCCGGATTCGATGGTATTAACGACCTCGTATTTACGGGTGCTGGTAACGATAAAGTGGACGTGCCGATTGCTGGTGCTGCTGCGGGAAATAACCGCATCGATGCTGGGAGCGGTGCAGATACCTTATTTGTCGGTAATTTCGATCGAGTATTTGGTACGGCTGGCGACGATATCATCGATGCTACCGACGCTAAAGACTATCGAATCTCCGGTGGTGCTGGTCGCGATACCCTGTTCTTAGGTGCGAATGGTCGCGCCTTGGGTGGGGACGGTGACGATAAGTTATTTGTCGGTGCTGGTGGCGGCAATATCCTCTCTGGCGGCGCGGGTGCCGACCAATTCTGGATTGCCAATGCCGAGATTCCTGGTGCGGCAAATACCGTCGTCGATTTCCAAGTCGGTATCGATGTTATCGGCATTCAGGGTGCGGCAAGTCTGGGCATCAGTGCTAGCACGATTAAATTAAATCAAGTTGGTGCCGATACTTCGATCGATTTTGGTGGTAAATCTCTAGCCTTACTAACAGGTATTCAAGCCAGTAGCTTGACTCCTGGTAATGCAGGTCAGTTTGTATTTGCCTAATTATTGACTGTTCTTATATCCCCTGCTAATATCCCCGACTTCTTAAACTCGACTTTAGCCATTAGAGGTTTTCTCTGGGGAAAACCTCTAATGGCTGTTTTGACTTGATGAGTAAAGAGTTAGCAGCTCAAATCGTCAACTACAGATGGGGTAAGG
>NZ_PVWO01000262.1 GCF_003003845.1 Chamaesiphon polymorphus CCALA 037
CTATTAAACACAGTCTCTTTGGTGGGCAGAGCGCAGTCGTATTTGCTAACTCGAAATGTAGTTGGGGTGTAGAAGCTAAGTTGAATCTGTCGCTCTGTAGATGAGGCTTGAGTATGTAACTGTTGATAGGTGCTAAAACTCGCCCAATTTCGTTCTGATTGCGGAGTAGAGATGACGCTAACCATTTGCAATCCGACTTGCCCGATGTGCCAGGGCTGGTTGGGATCGATCGACAGCCACAGATGAGCGAGTTTAGCAAACAAGCTATCATCGAGGAGGGAAATTCGCCACCAGCAGGGAGTACCAGTCGGGATCGATCGATCGTGTTGCCATTGCAAGAGATTTCGATCGCGATTGGGAGTTTGAAAAACGCTGAGGGTAAAGGCTTTATCAGTGGTTTGGGCGTGTAAGAAGGTTGCTAATTCTGGATCTACAGATTTCACCAGATCGAGGAATAAGGCATGGTGGTGTCTCCCTGTCAGGAATTTGGTGGGGATATTTCCTTGGGGGAGCAAGTTGAGAACTAGACTATGCGGCATGATGCTATCCTCGAAATCTGTATTGCATTTTGGCTGGAATATTTAGCCCTTTTAGACGATAGCAATCTCCTCTCATTCTCACGTTACGAATTAAGCTTACGGGTGGCATATTAACCGTATCGAAACTCATCACTCGATTTGTAAACATCACATCGAGTGGATTGAGCGGATGGGTGCAGACAAATTCCTCGTCGCGATCGAGTGTATGTTCTAACTCTTCGATCGTGAGTTCGCCCTTACTCGCCCATTTCCCCAATCGCATCCACCGTGCTAATTGTAATGATTTTTCCGTAATAATAAAGAACTCAAATCGACTTTCAGCGGCGATTTCCTTAGTCCTCCCAAAACCTGGAATGTTCTTAGACGTTGGCTCCATTTCAACGTGATAGTTATTGTTGGCATATTTCCAGGTATTTAGAACAGAAGCATAATTTAGTACCTTGGCAGGAGTGACATAAATACCTTGTTGATTGAGTGGCGTTAAGTGTTCTTCGTATTTGGGAATTTGTTCGGGACAAAAATAGCGATAGGAATGCTCTTCGGTAACGGTGGTATTATAGCGATCGCTATCTATCAAACCTAGTGCATAAGACAGTGCATAGTTATGAACGATCGGTTCGGTTTCATACAACCGACCGATCTCGCGAGTTGCAAAATAAAGGCTGTCATGAAGTTCTAGCGTACAGCGATAAATTATTGTCATCCGACCTACTCCGCTGCTGCTTCTACCGCTGCTTTCTTCGCACCTTTTTTCCCTTTTCCGGCGGCTCCTGCTGCCTTGAGGATGTGCTTTTGAGCGTATGCCATCGATTCGGCATTAGCTTGAGTTAGCATGGCTTGAAGCTGAGTTTCGTCGCTAGTAATTGCTTTTACCTCATTTAATAGTGGCTCGAACGATTCCCCAATTAGAGCGGTGTAAGGAATGCACTCTTCTTCCATCAGTCGATTCATCCCTTCTTTAGCCGCATCAATGACCATATGTTCGTCCAACGGATCGGGCGATTGAATCTGGTTTTTAGCTGTCATCAAGTCGTAAATTTTTTGCGTCCAGCGCAGGTTGCTAACGATCTCTCCATCGGTGAAAATTACACCGATTAATTCGTTACGAACTCGTCCCGTGCGCGTAGTTTGTGCCCCATAATGGCGAGTCCTCAAAATGTTATTGAATACATATAAGAAGCCCGCTTCGGTAGGATCTTTGAGCGTTACGATACTAGGGAAAAAGACCTGGGGTAAAATGTGGTCTTGGCTGTTTATGCGACTCGTAACTTCTCTATTCCGACTCATGGTGCCGCTTTCATAAGGAGCATTTAGGGTAAAGTTTAGGTGGGAATCATCAAACGGTGTAATTGAATAAGCTGTATCGACAACTACTTTAGACTTTTCCGACCCAGCATCACCGATCGCAAAGCCGTAGAGAATACAATCTGGGGTAGTTTTACTAAATTCAACATTGTAGTCACAATTTGCCGCGTCACCGATTTGATATTTACGGAGTAATTCTCTCCCTGTGAGTCGTTCCGGTGAAGATTGTTTGCGTTTAAATAGTGCCAAACGGCTGATAATTTTACAGCTTTCGAGGCTATTTTTATCCATCCCGGCATGAACCCTGGCTCGGTTTAATTCGCCATCAGTTTGAAATAATGGAAATGATTCTGTCACCCGAATGGTAATAAAGTGGGCGTATTTACCCATTGGGCGAGCAGGGATTTCAGTATGAAAATATTTGGTGTCGATCGATTTGAGCAAGTTCATGGTGATTTGTTTGAGGTAAATAGTGAATGTTTAGAGCTAGCGGTTAAAACCGTCGCTGATGTTGCAAAGTCCGCCTACACGGACTAGTATTAAACAGGTATTTCGGCTTCTGATTCTGGCAATTCTTCTGGTTCCGGTTGTGAAATTTCTTGACGAGCTTTATCGTCCTCCACTCGATAGAGATAATCGCAAGTGTCGCGAATGAGATTGAGTTGTGTTCCGGCAAGCCGCGCTCGATCGCTCTTAAATGTCTCTGTAAATATCACTTCAACAAAGAACTTAGCAAAATCGTAGATTGCCTGTCGCTCCTGTTCGGATGTCAGTGCGGGTTTCCATTTACCATCGATTAGAGCTAGGGTTGGCTTACCTTCTGCTGTCCGGCGGCGAACATTACTCATGAGCTTTGCCAGTTTTGCAGCCACCATATCGGTTAGAGATTCAGTACAATTAACCAAAGCTCGATCGGCTTTGATAATTACATCAGCGGCTTCATCGATCGGTTTTAGAACGGCATTGGGTTTAGCAAATTGGCTTTTTGCTCGATAAAAGCACCGATAAAGTCTGGTTAGTTCGCGTAATTGATTCATTTGAGTACCTTTTGGATCGAAACAATAGTAAAAGTCTTGGTAAAGTTTGATTTTGGGAATGGGTGCCGTGTCCCAATCCAGCTTTCGCACTACTTTGGTTAAATAGTGAAAAACGTAAAGTGGACTTGTTTCCAAGTCACGAGCGAGGGCTGCTAATTTACCCCAATCGGGATCGCCATCTTTTTTACGATTGGCTTCCAAGTGGATACAATAAGCAGCACTGAGCGCATTGAGAGGTGAGAACGATCGATCTGGATGAGGCAAGATATTATCTAGACGAGTACCATCTTTCTCTTGCCTAACCAAACTCGCGATCGCTTGATGTGCGCCGTCCAAAATTGTGGTCTTTTCAAAATCCGCACCGCTAATATAGGGGGGTACTGGCGATTCTGAAGCAACTACTTTGACATCGAGTACCAATGGCAATGTGAAGGCTAACCATGCCGTCATGACCCAGGATTCGGTGTCTGTGGCATCGCGTCCTGGGGGGATCGCCATAAAGAAAAATGTCAGCGGTTGTTTGGCAGGATAATTCAATTTGAAGGTTTGGTCTTTCTCTGCTGATTCTTGAATTAACAATGAATCAACACTCTGGTAGTTATTAATGTCAAACTTCGCTCGTTGTTCCTCTGAAATCAGATGTTTGCGAACGTCGGCATCAAATTTAGTTTTCCGAATCCAGCTATAGGCTTTTTGCAGAAAATTGTTAGTTTCGGGGGTAAAGAAATAGGTGGGATATAGGTACAGATAACGATACTTCCGCCCCTCAAAATCCCCGCCAGTAGCATTATTTTGATTCATTAAAATCTGGCGCAGCATGATCTCCACCGACCAAATCGCGCAGATTTGCCGTTTGGCAGCTTGGGTGTTGAATAAAATTTGGCGATTGCTATAAACTTGCGGTGCGAACAGCGTCGCCGATTCCATTTGCTCGGTTACGGTATAGGCAGAACTAGACATGGCACAAACATTCTCGCGTCCTCTACCCGTGGTGACTTTGGCGGCTTGATAACGGCTGAGTTCGAGTAAGAATGGATCGATCTCTGGTGTAATCGCTGCTCCAGTGGCTAGAATCACCGTCCGTCCGACATAGGTACGCAGATCGTTCCAACCATCGGGAAGCGTGAATTCGGCCACGATCGGTTCGATAATACTGGCAGCATGTGCCACCATTCCTGACATTAACTCTCTAACATCTAAATCGCTTAAATGTGGATTTTTGCGATTGTGTTGGGCGGATAGATAATACCAATCTAGGGGAACTCCGCCCGTATTTTTAATCGACTGGACGGCTTTTAAACCTCGTATTCGATCGGATAATCCCAAGTGTTCGGCGAGCTGCTCCGTGAGATTTAATTCGGGTAAAGTTTGACGTTCGGCTTTGGGTTGTTGCTTCTGCCAATCGGCGAACCGTTCGCACCACCCCAACCAGATTTTGCGACACAATAGATCGCCGAATTCCGCCAATCGATCGATCCGATAATCATCGCCAAATTCAACATCTAAATCGGCTGGAAGTTCGCCATTAAGCTTAAATCCATTCAAGCTGGTGCTGCGCTTTACACCCGAAGAAGGCTTGGTAATGGGAATAATGCGACAGGCTGCGTCGAGAGCGACATTCATCAAGGATGAGACATCAAAATAGAGCCAATAATAATCGGCAAATTTTAAACCCTTGCCATCCCGACTAAATCCAGTCTGAGTATCTTGGAGTTTTTCGGCACATAGATGTTTAATTTTGCTGACGACTCGATCGGGTACTTCACTAGTATCGATCGCAGGAGCATTAGCCTGAGCCAGATAGACAACGCCATCGGGCAGATATAAAAGTGGTGTATAAAGTTCTTCAGGATGAAGATCGATGAGGGCATTGTTGATAATATTCGTAAGCACGCCGCGATTGTCAGACAGCGCATGGTAGCTAAACTGAAGCTGACTTTGGCTCAGATTTTGTAGAGTAAAAGCTAGTTTACCTTTTGCTCCGAGTAAGATATCACTAGGATGCTTAATTACTGACGCAAACAGATCTGATAGCTTGACTAGATTTACCAGTACATTGCGGATTCTGCCATCTAATCGATCGTCCTCTAATGGTTTCAATCCACGGGTAATTAAGCCCAGATCGGCATCATTTTTATCGCCAGCATTACTACTAATCCAGATAATATCGTCGATGTATTCTTGCCACTGTGCCCCTAAAAAGCGATCGAGGCTAAAGTCTAAGATTTTCTGTTTGATATAGCCGCGTCCGAGATCTGGTGCATCTTGCTTATCTGGCGATTTGTTTACCCAGTCGCGATCGATGAATGCTCCTGTTCGATCGGTTTTCATCAACCATGCAATAAAGTCTGAAAACTTCTCATAGTCGTGCAATATGTAGGCAGTGATATAAATCCGAATTTGCAGATCCCCACAATATTTGACTTGAGTTTTCTGCATATCTGGCTGCTTTAACCGCCTGAGAATCCGATAGGTGGGAAAGAATCCATTTAGCAAATGCGCCATCATCGACTGATCGCCAGCATTATCTCGCCGAATATCTTTCTTTTTATCTTTACCTTCTGCTTCGAGTCGTATATTAGTTTCACGTTGTCGCTCATCGATGCGATCGAAGAATTGTCCGCCTTTGGCAGTTGTACCTGCTAGATGCTGCATCAATTTAGGTAAAACATATTCGGCAAAATCTGTCAAAATTAGATCGCCCTCATTCTCCGCTGTCTCGGCGATCGCCTGTCGAAACAACCGCAGTGTCAGCAGTTCTGGTTTGGCGATCTCGTCGGTATCTTCTTCTCTCCCAGCATCAAGATCTAGAATTTCTAGATCGTTATCGTCGTCAAACAAACCTAACTGTTCGTTATTCACGCTGCACTTCTCCAAATTTTTCGTAGTTCTCCAAGACAAATCCATTGTCCATTCTGCTTAATCTCGATATACTCCCAGCCATTGACAGCTCCACCATTGATTGATGTCGCCAGCGGACTGGGTTTGTCGAATTCTTCCCTGTTATGAACGATCGTGCCGCTGGGTGAAATTTGGATGCCCGTTGTAATATAGGCATAGCCAACCTGTTGAGCTTTTTCTCGTTTCAAACGGACGCGGATTTGGGAATTCTGTGTAAACAACCCCATATCAAATAACTGCGACAACCTGACATGAGCATCTGGGGTAGCAGCTTGAGTTGGCTTAATTAGTCGCACTGATGAATGTGGCTGGGGACGATCGATCTTGAGTGCTAGCTGTTCGGGTGTCTCTTTCACGGCTGTGAGTGGCGGAAAAACCTTAGATTGCTTTGCTTGAAGCCATTGAAGTAGTTCGCTACATAGCTTTGGTGGCATCTGGGCTAAATCGTTGTCGGATAATTGGATAAGCATAGGAATTCTGTAGCAGATAGTTTCTCAACTGTATCAGCTTATTTTAGAATTTACAATGGGTAACTATAGTCATAATGATATGAGGGTAACTAAAGTCATAATGATTGTGAGCGGAAGCAAAGGAATTGAGGTATTCTGATATATAAGGAGAGAGAGACATAGGATTATCCAAAAATTCCGTTTGCGGGAGTGGAACACTATAAATCCCGCTTGCGGGACTGAAACACTATTGCCATCTGAGTTGAGGGCAACACTCTTTCTCCCTAGCTTTTTAAAAAATTAACGGAATATCATCCTTGGGCTTCCAGTAGTGGATAAGAGCCTCCAACATCAGCGCAGACTGCCCGAAAGCGATGGTGTAGGGTGGACTCTTATCGTCGGTGCGATCGCTCAAACCGTATGCCTGAAACTGCATCGGTAGCCCTAACTTGGTGCGAATGTAGGCACGATCGCGATCGGAGACATAGCAAACTAATCCCTTCTCATACACTGCCTTGCGGAGTTGAGTCGAAAGATCGGTACCTTCAATCTCTAGCCCACTGAGGATTTGTACCTCACCCATTCGCCGAATCGCACTCAGATCGTCGCCAGCGTAGTAAAAATACCAATTCTCACGTACTTCTCGAAAGTTATTCACCTGGAGATAACATAACTTCTCTTCAAATCGGTTTGTGGGTAAGCCTGCTTTCTTCGCCATGCTCAAGAATAGAGCTTTTTCGATCGTCTCAAACTCAAAATTACTCACCAATCCCGATAGGCTGTAAGTTTTAAATCTCTCTCGCTCCGGCTCGTTAGGATTGCTTGCATCGTAGATCGCACAATCTAATTGACTGCTACCTCTAAACGATCGCGCTTCATCGATAATCTGGTGTTTCTTCTCTTTAATATATTGATATGTTTGCCCGTGCTTGTGCTTCATCTGGAACCCCAGCGCATTTTGGGCATCTGCTTTAAACCTATCTGCCGCGTCGGGATATTTTGTCTTCATCCAATCGCCACGTAGCTCATTCCAGATATAAAACGATTGCACGCTGCCCCAGCGTTGCGGATATTTAGCAAAATCATTAATAAATAGCCAGTTATCTCGAATCGCTTGAGTAAATGCAACGCGATCGATTTCTTCCCCATCATTGAGTGAACTCCCTTCACCAAATAAACGACTAACTATGAAATTGGGAATTAACGCATAGGCGCGATAGGGATGCGGTAAAAAGTCTGGATGCCTGCCCAATCGTCCAAATCTTTGGATAAAGTTACCAGCATCCGCAGCTTCAAAAATCAGAAAATTAATCTTAAAATCAACACCGACATCGATCGTTGAAGTTCCAATTATCAAATCTGCTTCAGTCAGTGACTGGGATCTCTCTGTCTCTCCAGTCAAACCAGTATTAACTAAAACCTTGAGATTGTGTTTGGCAAAGAGTGGCTTGAGAACGGCGGCTAATCGATAGACAGATGCAACTGAGTTTAGGATTATTGCCCCTTTACTCCCTGGATAGTCAAGGAAGAACTTGAGAATTATCTCTTCTGAATTCTTTGTCATCCACTCGAAACTAGACTTAGCTGTCGGTTCTAGCTCCCTTGGGAAGTGGAGATCGATCGGTTGACTAATCGATCGCCAGTTAGATGTTTGAGGA
>NZ_PVWO01000019.1 GCF_003003845.1 Chamaesiphon polymorphus CCALA 037
GAGATGTGTATAAGAGACAGGAATAGGCATATGATATAACTGCTCTTTCTTACGAAACTTTACAATTTTTCTCATCATAATCCTCAACTGCACACCATCTCTTATCGATGGCAGAAAAAATTACATTCCTTAATTTTCACTAGAATATAGGTGTTGGTTGGGTTACGGCATCAAGCCTAATTGCCAAGATCCGATCGCGCCATGCGGAAATATTGTAATAATTTAGGAAGCATCGATCGTGATAATTATCGTCTTGGGAGTCGCTGGTTCTGGTAAAAGCACGATCGCCAAAGCTTTAGCCGACGCCAATCATTGGCAATATATCGATGCTGACGATTTTCACTCCGATACCAATAAGACCAAAATATCTCAAGGTGAAGCCCTTACCGATGAGGATCGCAGTCCCTGGTTGCAAACCCTTCGCACCCTAATTCGACACTGGCTAGATACAGATCGAACCACCGTACTCGCCTGCTCTGCACTCAAGCATCGTTACCGAATTGCCCTGGGCGATAACGATCCGGCGGTAAGATTTGTCTATCTTAAAGGCAGTTACGATCTGATTGCCAAGCGATTGCAAGAGCGCAAAGCACATTTTGCCAAAGTCGATCTGCTCAAAAGCCAATTTGAGATATTGGAAGAGCCTTCATCAGATGAGGCAATTCAAATCGATATCGATATCGAAACAGATGTAGACTCGATCGTCCGAGAGATCGATCGGAAAATTTCAATTCACGCCAGCCATTAGTGGGACACTCGGACTAAAAATGCAGGCATTTAGAACTCTAAAAAATACGATCGGTATTATTTTAAGCGATCGCTTTACCAACATTATTTAGTAGTACCGTCCTAGTAGTCTACGGCGTAAATCTAGTTACTATTTTGTGGGGAGTTGGGAGTTGGGAGTTGGGAGTTGGGAGAGTAGAGGTAGAGTATAGGCAATGGTTGCTTTACTTATGCCGTCGAGTACTAGTGCCCAGGTAACAACATAGGTTTCAGTCCCGCAAGCGGGATTTAGTGATTAGCGACAACTAGTATCAAAGGGTTTAGAGGCATTAGTAATGCAATCGTTTCAGTCCCGCAAGCGGGATTTAGTGATTAGCGACGTCATCGATCGAACGTAATTGAATCGATGTTCCCCGGTTTCAGTCCCGCAAGCGGGATTTAGTGATTAGCGACCTAGAGCAACTTTTGGAGGTGTAAGCGGGTGGGACAAAGTTTCAGTCCCGCAAGCGGGATTTAGTGATTAGCGACGCTTTACGAAGTGCTAATGATTCAGAGCAATTACCGCAGTTTCAGTCCCGCAAGCGGGATTTAGTGATTAGCGACATCGGCATAATTAAATAGATTAAATCTACATCACTATCGTTTCAGTCCCGCAAGCGGGATTTAGTGATTAGCGACTTTGTTGATTATCAAGATCGTAATCATTTTTTTGAGAGGTTTCAGTCCCGCAAGCGGGATTTAGTGATTAGCGACCATGTGAAGTATGAGCTTCTATTAATAATTGATTGCTTGTTTCAGTCCCGCAAGCGGGATTTAGTGATTAGCGACGTGCATAAACAAACCCCATATACAATAACTTGTGTTTCAGTCCCGCAAGCGGGATTTAGTGATTAGCGACTTCTAGAGAAATCCTCAAACTCAAACTCGATCGCTAGTTTCAGTCCCGCAAGCGGGATTTAGTGATTAGCGACCCCTTGAAGATGAAAGGCTCTCAGAGCATAGGTTAAATTGCCCTGTTTGGCAAACCTCTTCGGCGATCGCCTTTAACAGTCCTCAAACTATTATATAGTCTACTGTCCGATCGGCTCAAACTATGTAGTTGTCAAGGTTCTGTCATTTTGGCAAACCTCCTAGGGAAAATTACCTCGCTATAGGTTCGCCAGAATATGATGCGATCGCACCTAGAACTTCCCGCGATAGCGAGATCGGGTTGATGAGGAAATTCTTACCACTGCTTTAGAAAGAATTCAATCGATAACCAAATCCACGTACAGTTTCGATCGGGTTTTCGCAACCGGATTCGGCTAACTTCTTGCGGAGGAGACGAATTTGGGCGGCGACGACGTTGCTGGTAGATTCGGAGTCAAATGCCCAGACGCGGTTGCGAATTTGGTCGTGGGTGAGGGTGCGATCGGGATGTTGCATGAGATATTCTAACAGTTGAAATTCTTTGGCAGTCAGACCGATCGCGGTTTCGGTGCCTTGACGATTGGCGATCGCGATCGCGTTCTTATCGTAGTCTAGTCTTAGATTGCCCACCTGCAAACGCTCTGCCTGAAACACCTGCGCGCGCCGCTGGAGGGCGCGGATTCTGGCGAGGAGTTCTTCCATCCCAAAGGGTTTGACTAGGTAGTCGTCGGCTCCAGCGTCCAATCCAGCGATTTTATCTTCCATTCGATCGCGAGCGGTGAGCATCAGAATGGGCAGTGTATATTTTTCGGCACGTAAGCGTTGACACAGCTCGATGCCAGAGATTTTGGGCAACATCCAATCGATAATCGCCAGGGAGTAAGTAGATTCTCGTGCCGAGACGCTACGCAAACGATCGTTGGCGAGATATTCCCAGCCAGTTTTACCATCGACTACCCAATCGACAATGTATTGATGATGAGCGAGGCTTTTTTGAACGATCGCCCCTAAGTCTGGCTCGTCTTCAATTAGTAAAATTTTCATACTGGAGATCGGTAGTCTAATAACTAGTTTAAAATCGGCTAAAGTCTCGATCGACCGATCGTTTCATCTAAATTTCATCCCCTCGCTTTAAGATGGTAGTAAAGCAAGATTGTTACTATTCTATCGACAATTTATGAATCCTAAAAATCGCTCGTTCGCCCCGGTCGCCATCTTGGTGGGAATGCTCGGTCTTGGTTCTGTCGCGATCGCTGGTCTGACACTCAATCATAGTCCAAATTCAACCATCGCTCAAAACTCAGAGGGGATGATGAATCATGGTGGCATGAACCACGGTAGCACGATGAATCATGGTATGGATGTTGGCCCTGCTGATGCCAACTACGATCTGCGATTTATCGATAGTATGGTTCCCCATCATCAGGGTGCCTTGGTGATGGCGCAGGAAGTAATCCAAAAATCCAAACGACCCGAACTAATTAAATTCGCAAAAAGCATCATTACCGAGCAAAAAAAAGAAATCGCGCAGATGCAGCAATGGCGCAAGCAATGGTATCCAAAAGTATCGGCAACACCAATAATGTGGCACGCTGCGATGAATCACGAAATGCCAATGACTGCCGAACACAAACAGTCGATGATGATGAGTATGTCGTTGGGTAAAGCTGATGCTGGTTTTGACAAACGGTTTCTCGATGCGATGATTCCCCACCATCAAGGGGCATTAACGATGAGTCAGGATTCATTAAAAAAATCCAAACGTCCAGAGTTAACAAAACTCGCTCAAGGTATCATCAAATCTCAACAATCGGAGATCGATCGCATGACTCAATGGCGACAAGCATGGTATGGGAAGTAATTGAGAATTGAGAATTGCTGATTTTATATTTAGCTACTTTGGCTATTGAGCTTAAACATGAAAATATGAGATTAACTAATCAAGAAGTCGAAGCTAAAATTGCTGAAGCTATAGAATCAAATGCAACTACATTTTCCTTGGACGATCGGTTATTAACACATATACCAGATAGTATTGGTTGCTTAACTAATTTGGTTCATCTAGGCTTGGCTGGTAATTGCTTGACAAACCTACCTGATAGTATTTTTAAATTAACTAAACTTGCGAGTCTAAGATTGGGCAGCAATGGGATTACTAATATGATTTGTCCCAGTACTGGACATATTCATGTCTTACGGGTACCGCCAGAAATAGATAGTGCAGAGTTGGCAATTACCTGGATAAATTGGGGTATACATCCTAGCGAGATTGCGATCGCGACTTAGACAAGTGAGTTTTATTTTTAATAGTGTTATTCATGATGTCTAATCTTTTCCCTCGCTAGATATCGATCGATTATCCCAACCAATTTTCTAGATCGCCTACCGCCTGAAAATCCAATAAATCTTCACCGAGAGTCTCCAATCGATCGAGACTCAACTCACTCACCTTTTCAGTCAATTCTGGCGATAAACTACCCAGCTTCCGAGTAAGCTGCTTGAGAACAAAAACTCTCGCTTCGTCTGTACGCGCTCGTGCTACAGCCTCTCTGGTAATTTTCTCGATTTGTTCTAGATAAATTGCAGAAGTTCTCAGACTCATTAGTAACTCCGTTTCGCGGTTATTTCGATCTTGTCTTGCGGCTAACACCACCATCAAATCTGAGAGTAGCTTCAGTGCATTCTGTCGGTAGGGACTAGTGGCATCGAGTCTATTGATTTCTTCAACGGCTCGTTGTTGTACCTTGTGCTTACCGAGGATTCTCAGCCAGAGAGTATCGGGTATCTCTGGTAATTGGTGAATCACCACTATCCCTGTCTTTTGTCCGGGTGGGAATAAATATACCCCATTCCCCCAGACTTCTACATCAGTTATAGCACCAAAACTCTCTAAAGTTGCCGTTGCTAACGTGGGCGTAAGAATCCAGAGCATGGGCAATAGAGAATCATCTTGCTTGCGCTGTTGTTGGCGTTTGGAGTGGCGATTGAGTTCTGAGTGGAGATCGAATAGTTTGGCTTCGCAACTGCGAATCTCATCGGCACTGACGGGATTGCGGAATGGCTCGAATGCAGCCCCTGTTACGGCTAATTTGCTCAGTAATCCTAGACTGGGGAGATTTGCGACATCGGCGTTAGGGAAAAAACAAACATCAATTTCGCGGACTTCGCCGCTAATTTTACGGTCGGTTTCAACTTTCCCAAATGGGGAGAGCAAACTTTCGAGTAAATCTTTGGCAAACTGGTCGTGAGGAAACTGAGACATATATCGATCGAGCTATCTTTGTAATTTTAGCTCAGTTATGTAACAGCGAGGTCTAGAAATTGTCGATCGATAGCTAGCAGTTTCAATTGCCAGACTAATAACAGCAAATTTTGGTGAGTTTTATCTAAATTTCATCGCGATCGAGTATTGTTGAAACCATCGATCGAGTATCTAAAGTTTGCTACAACTTAATGCTAAGTTCGCTAATTAAATCGACGAGTAAGTAATGTCCTAAATACCGTGACTTTTACCGATTACCCAATGACGGCGGAAAGATCGAGCTAGACTGCTTTCTTTGAATGCCAGATAAATCGGTCGCCCGTGCGGACAGGTGCGCGGATTGCGGGTGCGTTGCCAGCGATCGAGTAAACTTTGCATCTCTGGTAAACTTAGCGGTGTGCCATTGCGAATCGCACAGCGACAGGCAACGGCGACTTGAGCGGCTTGCAAATCGCCACCCAGACTGAGTTCGGTAATTGCCGCCGCGATATCTTCGCGCATTAATAGGGGTGCGGGGGCCGTGCGAATCGCCCACAAGCCTTCGCCAAAGGGATCGATCGTAATTTCGATCTGCTGTAATTGCGCTATTTGCCGCTCTGACAGTTGCGAGAGAATAATTGGCGGTTCGAGTGGTAAAAGCTGCCAAGCATTGGCTATTTGCTCGTATAACACCCGCTCGTGAGCGATATGTTGCTCTACCAGCCACAGGCCATCGGTATGTTCGGCGATGATATAAGTATTCAGGACTTGTCCGACAGCGCGCAATTCGAGTAAGCCCAAACCATCCCCATCATTGGTATTGACGATCGATCTTTGCGAAATGTGATAAGCTCCTTGCTGTTCGGCGACTGCAAGCAATTTACCGATGCGACTGGATCGATCGTCATCATCGGTTTCAGCCTGAAGATTTAATGCTCGATCGAGTGCTTGCGCTACTTGAGCTTGCCAGTATTCTACCTGCTGGAGATAGATTTCCACTTTGGCGGGATGGCGATTCCAGTCGATGTAGTGCGGCGGAATCTGAAGGTGTAAAAAGCAGATGGGGTATCGATCGCGTGGTAATGTTCGTGCCAAGCCACTGACGATCGTTTGTTCCAATTCTGGTGCTCTGACAATCCGACCGTTGACGGCAACCTTCACCCAGTCTAACCGATGACGATGGCATCGATCGGGCAAACCCAAAGTCAACTGAATTTTCGACTCCTCTTCAGGTGCAGCACTCAATTTTGGTGCCGCAATAGCGCGGTAGATTTGACTCGCCGCTTGCTCCTGTTGCAACTCTAATTCGAGGCGTTCTTTAAGCTGGTTGAGGGGGCGAACTGTTAGCTCTACATGCTGAAGATCGTCCACCCGCACTTTTGGCAATAATTGGGGGATAATTTGCTGTGTGGTTTTAGCACCGATAATCTGAAACCACGGACGATGCTGTTGTTCGACCGTCCAATTCACATGGGGATGGCACAGAGCCAGATGATAGATGACCGCCTGTACTTGACGCAGTTGACAGTTAAGAGTGGGCAAACCCTCCCGTCTAGCTTCCCACTCGCCAAACAGATCTTCGACATCAATTGCCGTCCCCGGTGCGATCGCGACTTCTTGTTGGCGCACGACTTCACCCTGATGGTTGTAAACTAAATGCCAACCATCGCAACTATGGCGAGGACGACTGTAAATCTCCAGATTGGCAAGCTGTGCCAAACTATGCAGAGCTTCCCCCCGAAATCCCAAACTAGTAATGTGAAATAGATCGTCTCGATCGTCAATTTTACTCGTACTATGAGCCGTCGCCGCTTGTTGCAAATCGGCTAATTCGATCCCACTGCCATTATCAGCTACCCGAATCCGCCAGCGATCGGGAAATAACGACACGGTAATTCGCGTAGCCCCCGCATCGATCGCATTTTCACACAGTTCGCGCACCACCGCCCCCAGAGAGTCAATAACTTCTCCAGCAGCAATGAGGTGAATGACGTCGAGAGGGAGGGTGTGAATCGGCATTAGAGAGCGTTTCTGGGGTTACTGGCAAAGAATGGTAGGGGCAATTGATGTTGCTCCTACCATTAGGTTTGGATCTAGTCGTCCATTTTAGCGGACAAAATTATTTTGTTTTTGAATGCTATAGGCTTACCCAACCGCCTGTTTTGCTGTTTGGGATGCTGGGCTTCGGCGGGGCTGGTGTTACCCCCTAAACCCACTTATAGAAACCATTTGAGATCTTCTAGTGGGGAGGGCGGGTTTGTTTGAGATCGAACAGTAACATCGATATCCGCTAGCATAAACCCGCCCCTACAGTTCCATAAACATAGACAATCGATTTCTCCTGCAAGGATCTCGAATACATTCTATAAAGGGGGTGGCTTTTCTTACGCCCTTACCCTTATAAGGGTAAGGCTGATGGAAAAATCCCCTCCAAGGAGGGGTGCCCAAAGGGCGGGGTGGGTAGATCTCCGCATGAGCTATTCACCCAAGGATCTACGCACTAACGACAGAGCAAATAGGCCGTCTAGACCACCCTCACTCGAAGCCGATAAATGTCTCTAAACAGCGTAAGCGTGCTTCAACGCCCAGACGACTAGGAAAATAATTCCACCCAATACCAGCGTCGAAGAGATAGCGATGGCTACGGGCGTATCTGCCCCTTTGAACTTCATGATGCCGCGATCGAGATCTGACATAGCTACTAATTTAGAAAGAATAGTGTCCTCATATTAGTATACTCGCATCTTGCACTAATACATAAAAACTATTGAAAACGTAGATAGTCGGGTATCGGAGGTAATCGACCGATGCTAAGATACTGTAGTTCGATTCTCCCCCAGGAGCGACTGAGCCAACGATCGCCCGTACAGGCTCTCCAGTAGAGACTACACCAACGAGAAAAGATTGTGGGAATTGCAGTAGAAAATATCTCTAAAAGCTTTGGCAACTTCCAAGCGGTCGAGCGTGTAAATCTCGAAATCGCCCAAGGTTCGCTGATTGCCCTGCTCGGCCCTTCCGGTTCGGGTAAATCGACCCTCTTGAGACTGATCTCTGGATTAGAAACTCCAGACGAAGGACGGCTGTGGCTAGCAGGAAAAGACGCTACCAAACAAAGCGTGCGAGAACGCAATATCGGCTTTGTCTTTCAAAATTATGCCTTATTCAAACATCTGACGATCGGCCAAAATATCGCCTTCGGACTAGAGATTCGATCGATCTCCGCCTCAAAGATCGAAAAAAAAGTCGCCGAACTCTTAGACTTAATCCAACTCAGCGGCTTAGGAGATCGCTATCCCGCCCAACTTTCCGGCGGACAACGCCAACGCGTCGCATTAGCTAGAGCCTTAGCCATCGAACCCAAAATTCTCCTCCTAGACGAACCATTTGGCGCACTAGATGCCAGAGTCCGCAAAGATTTACGCGCCTGGTTGCGGCAACTCCACGAACGATCTCGTGTCACGACGGTATTTGTCACCCACGATCGATCGGATGCAATGGAAGTCGCCGATAAAATTGTCATCATGAATAAAGGACGTATCGAACAAGTCGGCACTCCCGCCGAAATCTACAATCGTCCGGCTAATGCGTTTGTGATGGGTTTTATCGGGCCAGTAAATATCTTAGCCAGTAGCGCAAATATCTTCCAATATCATAGTTTTGCACCTACCAATTCCGAAATATTTATCCGTCCTCAAGATATCGCGATCGAAACCGGATCGAGCAGTAATACTGTTGCTGCCAAAGTTCAACGTTTGACTCATCTCGGCTCGGAAGTTCAAGCAGAATTAACTCTAGCTGACGGGCAATTAATTACCGCACATCTGAGCAGGGAACACTTTGACAAGCTGCAACTCGAACCCCAACAGCAGGTGTTTGTCAAGCCTAAAGCTGCTAAATCTTTTCCAGTTGATTTCTCAATTTAATTATTTGTCGATCGCCTGCAATATAGTATTGCTAAATCATTTGTAAGATTGTATTTGCGATCGGTAATATGAGTAGGGGCAATTTATGAATTGTCCCTACTTAATATTATCGACGCAGAAACAAAGCCAAGAGGTATTACTCGAAAATCCTTATCCCAAACTAATGATACTTAGCGTTTCTACACTAATTCGATTTACCATCGCTCCCAAAGTATTCTCGATAGCCGCAAATCTTGTCTCCCCGCACATCAAAAGATACCGCAATGCGATTTGCATAAGGTTCGCCAAACATCAGCCCCTCATCGCGGAACTCAAAGACAACCGTAGTCTCATTACTCGTAACGCGCTCTAGGCTGGTAACTTTGATGGTTGTGCCGAACACTTCCGAGACATGTTGAAAAAAAGCTTGCGCTCTCTCTTTACCAACATTTAACCCGTGATATGCACCCACAGGAAACCAAAAAGTAAAGTCTTCAGTAAGCAGATCTAACATCGGATGCCAATCTGATGTTGCCAAGCCATGCTGGAGATGTGCAAATGCCTGATGAGCGATTTTTAAAGTATTTTCTGGTTCTGCACTCATTGCCACCATCCTTATAAAATTAGTACTATAGAATATGAAAATCGTGATTTACTACAGCGATGTCGATCGATTCTCAAACACTCGATCGAAAGTTAAATCCGCACGCTCTATCTGAGGTTGTGCGTGTGAAGTATTCATCCCCAAGGAGTACCGCCAGTGACTTCCATTCAAGCAGAAATGCCAGTTTTGATCCGCCATGCTGGAGATTGGATCGGTACGTATATAGTAGTCGATCTTCAGGGCAACATTCTCGATCGACATCAATCGCACTTAACTTGTGAATTTCCCCTCGATGGTGAATTTCCGTATTATCAAACCAATCGCTACACTTGGGCTGATGGTAAGTACGAAGAGTACAAGTTTCCTGGAAGTTATCACGACAAAGCTTTATGGTTCGATACCGATCGAGTTGATGGTAAAGCTTGGGAAGTTGACGATTGGACGATTATTTTACAGTTTTCTTATAAAGGAGTTCCAGGGATGAGTTTGCATGAGATGATTCAAATCAGTCCCTGCAATAATTATCGCGCGCGGACTTGGCATTGGTTTAAGGATAACAAACTCGATCGACGTACTCTAATTCAAGAGGAACGAATGCGTTAATTAGTCGATCGTCGATAGTTGATAGTTAATAGTTGATAATAACAAAAATGAGTATCAATCGAGAAGTTATTATTCCTAAAGGAATGGAAATATTGTATGAGAAATATCATTACTGTCCTGGAATTAAGGTCGGAAATACCTTGTATATTTCAGGACAGGTGGGACGGGATGAAAATTTACAGGTAGTAGCGGGAACGGAAGCCCAATTCGTCCAGACTTTTGAGAATGTGAAGAAGGTACTTTCGGCAGCGGGAGCTACTTTTGATGACGTGGTAGAGATGATTACTTATCATGTCACCGGAGTCAATCTTGACGACGATCGAGTTAGTAATTCAGAACAGCAACAGTTTACGATTCCACATTTACCGCTATTTATTCAAGTCAAGGATCGTTATTTTACTAATAAATTCCCAACTTGGACGGGGGTAGGAATAACTGCCTTATCGACACCAGGATTAATTGTAGAAATTAAGTGTACGGCTGTGCTGGGGAGTTAATCGTACCAGGATATATCCCCGACTTCTCAGAGAAGTCGGGGATATGTTGCTGCGATATCGCTTATTCTGAATCATTCAGAAATTCGATGACAACCTGCGATACTTCTTCAGGTATCTGATTCATCATGCAAATCGTACCTCGCTCGAATTCGACAACTTTACCATGCGGAATTGCTTGCGATAGAAATAATCGATCGTTAACTTTTGCTAAACTTTGGTTTTCAAATTCCTGCATATCATCTAGTCCCCAGATAATCAGCGTCGGACACTCGATCGATCGAAATCTTGCGTCAGCTTCTAGACAGTAATTACCTACTGCCCAAACTGCATATAAAGGATCGCCAAAACATTTGAGATCGTCTAATACCCACCGATGATTTAATTCCGCAGAGCCGACATATCGAGAACGCGCTAACCATCTTTGCATCAAATGCGAGCCATCGGCTTCGATTTTAAAACCTTCCTCAAATCTTCTAAATAGTTCCGATTTTCCGTCTTGCCCGAAACCTGCTACATTACCTAATATTAGTCGATCGATTCGATCGGGATAAGCTGCCGCAAATTCTCCCGCGATAAAAGCACCTGTATGATTGCCAAAAATACTAGTTTTTTCGATCCCTAATTCATCCAACAGGGCAATTACTGTTTTTGCATAGTCGGCAATTGTATACATTCTGGGGGGCTTATCCGAGTCGCCAAAGCCCATCAAATCCATCGCAATGACTCGCCTTGTTTTCGCAAATATCGGCATCAACTCACGATATTCATCGCTGCTGCGGGGGTTCATATGCAGTAACAAGAGCGGTTCGCCTTCGCCGCCGATGCGATACAGAATTTGACCATCTTCTGTGTCTAAAAATGCTCGCTTAATTTTCGCGTTCATAATATTTATATAAACTTGGACTCGATCGATCTAACAATCTAGCAATTCAAAATTTGTGCTACTGTCAACTGTAGTTCGGGGAAAGTGGGAGAAACAATAAGGTCATTATCTTTAAACTGAGTAACTTGGTATTCTCGATCGATTAAGTGGTAAATAGAAATAGTAGGTTGTTTCGGATTACCGATATACCGAATACCACCTAGTCCCAAATAATCGACGATCCAATATTCACAGATACCGATTTCTTCATAGTCTCTAACCTTACTTAAGTAATCGTCTCGCCAATTACTACTGACAACTTCTACTGTCAGAGGGATTGAATTACTATCTTGTACTGTAGAACATTTCTCCCACAAAGGTTCGTTTGTTAAGTTGTTTCTATTTAAAACTAGGACATCGGGAGAGTAGCATGTTTCTCGATCTAAGACTTTAACTAATACTTGTTTGGGAATTAAATATGGCAACTTCAGAAGGCGAAATTGTAGGGTGAATTCTGTATTTAAAAAGCCAATTATTTCCTCATGCTTTCCTTTGGGCTGCATTTCGATAATTACTCCATCATGCAACTCATAATTTCTCCCATCTGGTTTCCATTCCACAAATTCAGTAAAAGATATCGATTTTGTCTCTGTTTGCAACATCTTCTTGCCCCCGTACCGAACCAATTTTTCTTATCCTATCCCATCATATTCTCATCGACGGTTTAAATAACGTCCACTGGGAACGCCTATTATCTCGCCCCGATCGAAAATCCGCCTCCCCCGCAAGAAGGTTGTTTTAACTCTTCCCGTCAATTCCATCCCTTCAAAGGGCGTATAGCCCTGCTGCGATGCAGATTCAGCCGCCCGAACGACAAAGGTTTCCGTAGGATCTAAGAGCACCAAATCGGCATCGTAACCAACTGCGATATCACCTTTGGCATCTAACCCAAATCGGCGCGCCGGATTCCAACTTAATAATTCTGCCATGCGATCGTAAGATATTCCGCGCTTACTACCTTCACTAAATACACCCGAAAGTAGATATTCTGTCCCACCAAATCCCGATTTTGCCAACCAAATATTATTCGGATCTTTGAGGCTGGCTTTCTGTTCTGCACCACAACAAGCATGATCGCTAACAATCCAATCGATCTGTCGATCGAGTACGGCTTGCCATAGGTACTCTACATCCTCGCGGGGACGAATTGGCGGGTTGACCTTTGCCCATTTACCTGTCGGTGCATCTACATCTAATAATAAATGCCCGATCGTGACTTCGCGGCGAAAATTGATATGTGGAAAGATAGTTTGCATCATCAAAGCTGCTTCTACTGCTTTGCGAGAACTCAGATGCAAGAGATTGATATTCAGACAATTAGTTTCGTGTGCTAAATAAGAAGCAATGCAAATTGCCAACCCTTCTGAATGGGGCGGACGAGCGGCACTATAAGCTTTTAAACCCGTCAGGCTAGTATCCTGCTGGACGATTTTAGTATAAGCATTGAGGATTTCGGCGACTTCGCAATGCAGACTCAGACTCAATCGATCGCTAGATTCGGGATACAATTCTCTCAGCTCGGTCAGACCGCGCATGATAAATTCAAAGTGAGCGAGGTCGTATCTCTCCTCTTTATTAATCATCAAAAATAGGTTTTGCTGGTCTGACATGCCATGCAAACCATAACCGCCATAAAACATGAATATCTTAAACGACCCAATCCCATAATTTTCAAATAGCGATCGCATCTCATCGATATGCGTCGAGCTAATCGGGGCGACATGATAACTATAATCGACGAAAAAATTCCCTTCCGATAATGCCAACACTTCTGGGAAAAAATCTCTATAAGCACCACCTTTATTAAGATAATACTGCCCCGTCCGAATATAGTTGAGGCTGGTAGTTACGCCACCTATTGCGGCTGCTTTGGTTTCCGTCACCGCATCTCGATCGAGCGATTGATAGATGCCGACGTGCATGTGGGCATCTACCACCCCAGGAAACGCCAGGAGGTTGTTACCATCAAATACCTCTTTACCCTCGTCTACGCTCAGATTTGGAGCAATCCGAGCGAATTTTCCATCCTTAATGCCCACATCCAGCAGTTCGACAGTTGCCTGCTGGGGACGAACTACCCGCACATTTTTGATAATCAGATCTAAGTCAGGAGCTTCAGACACGATAGACCTCACGCTAGAATGAGTACAGCAGTCTAAGTTTTAATATCGATCGAATTAGATAATGCTAACATCGTGCAGTGTTTACTTATGATGAACCCATGACAAAACTGCTTCAAGAGGCAATCGCCCAAATCTAACAACTCCCCCCCGAACAACAAGATGCGATAGCGTCTCGGTTTTTGGAGGAATTGCAAGATGAGCAAAATTGGGAAGCTCGTTTTGCCTCAACGAAGGATGAACAATGGGATCGAATGGCTGCAATGGTGCGACAAGAAATCGCCAGCGAGGTCTTGATGTGAGGATTCCTGAAGATTCGATCGTTCCAGACGCTAAAATCACTCAGTATCTATTAGTGCCCAAAGCACGAAATGATAAATCGAAGTTTTTGGCTCAGGCTGGGTTTACGCTGGAAAACGCAGAAGCGTTAAAATTAGCTATTCAGGTACAGGCAATAGCAGCAGAAGCGATCGAAGAAAGAACCAATGAGTATGGCACCTTTTACCAAGTTCGAGGAAATCTGCTCGGTACAAATGGTGTAAGTCTATCGGTTGTTACAGTTTGGCTACAAAGACAGATTGACGGCAAGTTTCAGTTTGTGACACTCAAACCTAGTCAGGAGTAATAAATAATATGGAGATCGAGTTATATCAAGAGGTGGCATTAACTCGCGACTTGCCAGAGTATGGACTCAGAGCTGGAGATATTGCAGTTTTGGTCGATTTTGTACCTCACCCTAGTAATGGTGAAGAAGGCTGTGTGATAGAAGTATTTAATGCGCTCGGTGAATCTATTGCAACGATCGCAGTTCCCATCTCTGTTGTAGAAGTGCTGAGATCTGATGAAATTTTAGCAGTTCGCTCCTTGGCAAAAGCAACTTGACTTTTGGAAGGTGTGATGTCTGTGGTCGCAGCTTTACCATTGTCCTGGATGACTCGATCGAGATTCAGAATTATCTATTAGTCAATAAAGTTTAGATGGAAAATCACGAGCGGGTTCACATTCGTACCGCTGGAAACACTCGGCTCCCCGCATTGCTTGCACTTCAGGCTAAAGGCTTTCGGGTGTGGCTGGAATACGTAAAAATTGATAACCCCAAAGATTATTGGCATCCTTACATGCCTGACTATCAAGCTGAGAAAAATGGTAATTACTTTAGTGCTACCAATGCGGTTGAGTTACTCGGTTTAGTGGCCATGTGGGAAGTACGGGGCAACGACTGGAAGTTTAAGAATGGCGAACCAGATATTCATGATGAACTCATGGAGTTGGCTAAGGTTTGCGATGGTGACGGTAATGAGATCTTAGAAGAGTAAAGATTTAACAGCATCGTCATACTTCAGCTCGACCCACGATATTCTCACTCAGATCAGAAAACAGCCGCTCACAGTAAACTAAGAATAACCATCATATCTCTTGCATCAATGCATACCCCAGAACAGATGGCTTGCATTCAAGTGTGTCAAGCCTTGTCTAGCTTTTATCCCGATATCCACTTGTTTCGGTTTGATGCCGAACGGGGAGAGATATATATTTTGGCAGGAGAGTCGCTGGGGATAACCATCTTCAACAACGGTTTTTGGGAATTTGATAATGACACAACAGCCTAATTTTCAAACAATGCCACGTAAGGAGCTTAGATCTTATGTGCTGTCCCATCGAGACGATGAGGATGCTTTACGAATTTATATGGATCGCTTAAAAAGCGAACCTGGAATCGACAGACATCAAGGTGGTGTAACAGCAGATGACTTAGCTCGACTCGATCGATTAGTACAACAAAGTATTACTAAAACTGGAGAAATAAGCTAGGCAGTTACGACTGATAGTTGAGAGAAAAATGTATTGTAAGAAATCAGATAGTAGATTCTGATTTTCATCTTCTAGAGGCAGGATTATGGAAACTTTCAATGAATATCATTTAGATCCAGATATATTTACTTTCCTCCAAACTTTTCAAGACAACTGGCGATCGATCCGCGATGAGTTTACTTACTTTACTCAGAATGCCACTGCTGAAGAGTTAAAGTTAGCTTACGATGTGCTCGGCCCTAAAAGTAAAACTATCCAAACCAAAGGTAAATCTAAATATAGTGCTTTTGGGATTTTGTTTCAAGGTCTGTTTATCGAACAATATATTCGATCGCATCAAATCCAATATCCCGATGGGGGAACGGATGAAGCGGCAAGTAAGGCACTGGCATTAAGAGAGAAATATTTTCCTAAGTTAGCTCTATCGATCGAAACAGTTAACTCGATCGAAGATAATATCCTCAGAAATGTCTATTTTGGAACGTTTCATTCTGGCTTAGATATCAAGCTGCATGTCAATGACAACCCCCACATGAATCGCGGTTATCTGGGATTAATCGTGCCAGAAGGAGATGTGGCGATGAAAATCTGTCACGATCGATTATATTGGCAGGAAGGGAAATTTATGGTGTTAGACCATAGTTATCCCCACTGTCCGCATAATTATACCGAGTTCGATCGAACTGTTTTAGTCGTAGACTTTTTTAAACCCGATTGGGATCGAGCCAAAGCTAGTCAATTTGAACGAGAGCAGGTGAAAGAACGAATGCAAGATAATCCTTACAGTTTGGGCGTGTTTGGTAAAAGCGATCGAGCTAAGGAATCAGATTTTATCAAGTATGGTTTGGCTCATCAATTAGAGTGGGATAAAGCTTTGACTTAATTGATAATTGATAATTGATAACCAACGGTCGGGTCTGTAAGATGAAAATTTAATTATTACTCTTTGTTGAATTATAGCAATTCTAATAGAGAAAAATCATTTCTATTTCTACCTCTGCGCCCTTTGCACCTGTGCGGTTAAAGTTATCATTGTTTAAAGTATTTTTAGTCGATCGAGAAGATAAATTGTAGTTTTGAAAACCAACCCGAAAACTTATCGAAAATTAATCTCCAAGCAATTCGATCGAGACTTTGCATCTGCGATCGAGATTGTCGAAGTTCCGATGCCCGAACCTGCGGCTCATCAACTTTTGATTCAAAACAAATTTGCTGGTATTAATAGTGGTTTCGATACCATTCTTTGTCAGGGCAAAGTTCCCTATCTTAACTTAACTCCGCCGTTCGATCTGGGTGTCGAAGCTGTCGGCGAAGTCGTAGCAGTGGGAGCGGAGGTTCGAGATTTTCAACTTGGCGATGCTGTAGTCACCACCGCACGCGGGGGCGGTTATCGAGAATATCAAGTTATCGATGCCAACCTAGTTATTAAAGTGCGCGCCGCCACGCCAGAAGTATTAACGCTCATGCCTACAGGGATATCGGCTCTGGTAGCCTTGGAACAGGTGGGAGAGATGCGATCGAATGAAGTGGTGCTAGTGACGGCAGCAGCAGGCGGTACGGGGCATCTGGCGGTACAATTAGCGAAGTTAGCTGGCAATCATGTCATTGGTACTTGTGGTGACGATCGCAAAGCTGAATTGTTAAAGAGATTGGGATGCGATCGAGTTATTAATTACCGTATCGAAAATCTCGATCGAGTCCTCAAAACTGAATATCCTAACGGAGTTAATTTAGTGTTCGACTGCGTTGGCAAACAAGTTTTTGATACTTGTGTAGATAATTTGGCGATGCGGGGACGATTAATTGTAGTGGGTTATATTGCTGAATATGGCAAAAGTGTCGAAGAAATTACCCAACCGCGTATTTATCATCAATTATTTTGGAAAGCTGCTTCCGTGCGCGGTTTTCTGATGCCGTTGTATCAAGAATATGCAGCCGCAGCACGCGATCGATTATTAGACTCGTTCTATTCTGGTAAACTGCAAGTTGCTGTCGATCCCACTCAGTTTAATGGCATAGAATCGATCTCTACTGCTGTTAAATATCTACTGAACGGGCACAACTGTGGCAAGGTAGTCGTTAGATTTTAGAGCATTCTTAAATAGGGATTCTAGCTGGCGATCTGAGGCTATTTTCCAGCGATCTAAAATCTGTTAGAGTTATGATACGTCAATACTTGAGAGGGAAAATGATGACGATTGCGACCTATAAATGGACGATCGATCGATACCATCAGGCGATCGACTCAGGTATTTTTGACGGCCAAAATCTAGAATTATTACGGGGAGATCTGATCCTGATGCCACCAGAAGGAGAACCCCATGTTTATTTTAGCGATCGCACAGCACAAATCCTGCGCGCTCTCCTATTAGGACAAGCTCAAGTCCGCGAAGGTCGTCCCGTAACCTTGCCTAATGGTTCGGAGCCACAGCCAGATCTGGCAATCGTCCAACCGCTGGACACTGTTTACCTAGAGCATCATCCCTATCCAGAAAATATCTTTTGGCTAATTGAGTATTCTTACAGCACTCTCAATTACGATCTCGGCGATAAACAGATCGTCTACGCACAGTCAGAAATCCCAGAGTATTGGGTAGTAAATCTCCAGGATCTACAGCTCACTGTTTTTCAAGATCCTTCACCGTCGGGTTATCGAACTGTCACCAATCTTCAGGATGGGACGATTTCACCTTTAGCCTTTCCAAGTATATCGATCGAAGTGCGACGGTTGTTTGAAGTTAATCGATCGTCATAGTTAATCACCAACTTCATTCGCTCTTCTAAATCCTCGAAGATGCGATCTAACATTTACAATTACCGGAAATACAAGCATTATAATTCAAAATTTTGGTACGTTGGATTGTTATGCCTTGCTTTTATCAATGTCAAACCTTATCATAACCTCTCAATATTGCCAGATGATTTGAAACAGAACCTACTTCAGTTGTGTTTTCAACAATCTCTCTTGATACCCCTAAACATTTTATTGCTTCTCCTAATTCAACAAACTCTAGCTCATCCCATTCTTCTTTTATATATTTCTCAGACAACCTTTGAATGATAGCTGTTGGCTCTACAGAATTCAACAGTAGGCACAATGCTTCAACTGCATTCATTAGTTCTTCATAATCAAAGACAATAATCCTTCCTTCAGTAGGTGGCCAAGCCCAGTTCATTGCCATAGAAATCGGATCGTATTGAGGCAGATGCGATTCACAGCAGGCAGTATATTTTTCTCTCAGCCTGTCCTCCATATCACTGCATGATAAATCATAAAAAGGATCGCCACCTAAAACTGCAATAGCTGTGAATTCAAGCAAACTAAGAAGGTATCCAGTTGCCTTGTACGATCCAGAAGAAGCCTTATAATCAAGCCATTCAAAAGTAACTGGTGAGTCAAAATATTGTGGTATACGTTCTGGTATTCTTCTGCTCATAATCAATAATTACTTGATAATCTAACTATTTAGTGTACGAAAACTTTCCCCCTACTTCCTAAAAAATTGGGTAACATCTGCCAAATATATCGGCACAAAGCCAAGTATTTCGTCCAGCCGTTCCGAATATCATCCTAAACTAGCACAATCGCGAGAAACTTTCTGGACATCTCTTCAAATCGAGATATTATCGGAAAATAAAGAAAGCAATTATTTAATCGATCGAGCTTTCTTCTGGCACTAAAATCCGTTGCAGCGATGTAATTACCAACACGATCGCAAAAAAGATGACTGTCATCGCCGCACCTTTAGCCATTTTTTGTTGCTCGAATGATGCTTTGACTGCTTCATACATTACCGTAGTCGTCGCACCATTTGGGCCGCCCTGGGTCATAATTTGGATTTGATCGAATAGGCGAAATGATAAAATCGAAGTTACCAACATCACAAAGATTAATGTATTGCGTAGTTGGGGGATGGTGATGTAGCGAAACTGATTCCATTTATTGCTACCATCGATCGAGGCCGCTTCATATAACGCGATCGGAATCGATTGCAACCCCGCTAGAATAATCACCATCTGAAACCCGGCACCCTGCCACAAAGATAACAGCATAATCGCGGGTAAGGCTAGTGCGGGGTCGTTTAAAAAGTCTCTCGGTTGCCATAGCCCGAACGTTACCGATGACAGCAATGCATTCATCATTCCGTTAGCACGGGGAGCATAGATAATCGTCCAGATGACCGCCACTAGAGCCATTGGGAAAACCACTGGCATAAAGAAAATCGTCCGAAAGATGGCAATTCCAGGTAGCGATCGATTCAACAGCAGAGCCAATCCAAGAGCTAATGCTGTCTGCATAGGCACCATCACCAGCGCAAACAAGCCGTTATTGAACAAAGCCTGTCGAAAATTCGGATCTAGCCAGACGCGGCGGTACTGTTCTAGCCCCAGAAACTGAAGCGGTAGCGGCGAACCGAGGCGGAGGTTGGTAAAGGAGATGATTAAGGCTAATAAAAATGGCAGCGCGACAAATAGTAACAAACCGAGTAAAGCAGGCGCAGCCATCAGCAAAGCTGTATGGGTATCATCTTTTGTTGGTTTTGGATTTTGGATTTTGGATTTTGGATTGCGGATTGCGGATTGCGGATTGCGGATTGTGTCGCTCGAATTACTCTGCATGTGCTTTAAGAGCTAATCTAGCTCTATGAATTTCGACTAATACACTTAACCGTCCAGTCCGCGAAGGCGGACTTCGCATCATTAGCAACGACTGGAAGTCGTTGAAATCTCCTGGCGACGTTGCATGGTGGTTATTTTTTAGCTGTTGCTGAATTCACAATCGGATAATTTTGATTGTCTAGCAAATCGACATCGATCGTTGTTGCTGCCTTGTCTAGTGCCGTTTTCACTGGTACACCATTGCGAATATTGGCAAATGCTTCCTGAAAAGCGGATGTAATCACTGGGTAGGCTGGGGTTTGCGGACGCGGGACGGTTGCGCCTGATAATAATTGAGTGGAAAACAGGCGCAGAGGGCCGTTGGGCGCGTAAAGCTGGGATTGTGAGATCGCGCGTTTGGTGCCAGGTACAGCACCGTTGACATTTGCCATTGCTAATACCTCCTCCGGTTGAAGTAAGAATTCGAGGAACTTCATGGCCGATTTTTGACATTCCCGATTCGGGCAATTGGTGGTAATGCCCCAATTCCACGAGCCTTGGGCTGTTTTGGAACCTTTGCCGAAGTTGGGTAAGGGCAATACTACCAAATCTGTACCGACGGCTTTGGCATAATCTTTATACGCCCAATGTCCCACCCACGAGAGGGCGACTCGACCGCTGGTAAATGCCGCATCATCGATATTGGGATCTACATAGCCCTTTTTAAACCAATTCTGGACTGACCGCATGGCGGCAACGGCGGCAGGACTATTGAGGATGCCCGCTGCGGTACGATATTGGGGTCGATCGATTAAATCTGCTCCCGCTGACTGAATAACTGGTGAGAAGCCATATGTCGCCCATTCACCGCGATAATTGAGCTTGAGATCCAGCACTTGTTTATCGGGATCTTTAGCGGCCAAAACTGCCAATGCTCGATCGAATTCGGCTACTGTCCACGCATCTTGCGTTCCAGTGGGAATTCTAATCCCAGCAGCTTGGAGCTGGCTGCGGCGGGCATATAGCCCCAATCCAGAGTCAAAAGTACCGATCGAATACAGGCGTCCGCCATAGGTACCTTGCTGGAGCAGCGATGGTAATAAATCTTGCTTGACTGATGCCGAAATCAGCCCATCCATCGGGACGAGATTTTGTTGCCAGACGTAGTTATAAATAAATGGCCCATCAAATTCGAGCACGTCGGGCAAATCTTTCGATAAAGCTGCCGCCTGCACTTGCGCGTTATAAGAACCTTCGGGCACGAACGTCAATTCAACCGTGGTGCCCTTTCGAGCCTGATTGAATCGCCGCACCTGTTGCTCTAGCACCTGTCGCTCGGCAGCTTGCCCAGAATGCGCCCACACGCGCAGGACGCCTTTGCGTGATGGAGCTTTGCCGCTGCAACTACCGATCGATAGTAACAGTGGGGCTATCAGTCCCATTAGCTTGAAATATTGAGGCATATTATCCTCCCCTATCGGCAGCAACTATCTCCGATCGTCTATCGATCTTAGCGTAGATTAATTTTCCTGCTGCAAAAAACTAAAGGTAGGGGCAACGCATGAATGCCCCTACCTTTGATTTTTGCGATGAGAACGATCCTAAATCGTGCCTGTATTTAGCAACAGTTCGAGACGATGCTAGATTGGTGCGGCAAGTTAGACGCCAACAGCTATCGGCTTTTGGGTGAAGAACGTAGTTCTGACAGTTTCCGCGATTTGGGAACTCGTCAAACCCAAACTACCTAAAGACTCATCCGGAGTAGCGTGCTCTACCAAAATATCGGGTACGCCGATCCGTTTGATCGGTACCACAACATTAAGATCCAGCAGCGATTCGGCAATTGCCGAACCAAAGCCACCCATCAGACAACCTTCTTCTACCGTCACCACCTTACCGATCGATCGAGCCAACGGTGCAAATAGTTCGGTATCTAGCGGCTTGGCAAATCGGGCATTAATTACCGTCGCCGAAATGCCATGTTCGCTCAGGAGTTGTGCCGCTTGGAGTGTCGGGTGTACCATCGAACCATAGGCGATCATCAACACATCGTCGCCCTGGCGGAGAATTTCGGCTTTACCGATCGGTAATTCTTCCCAACCTTCATCCATCAATGGTACGCCGTAACCATTACCGCGCGGGTAGCGCATCGCGATCGGGCCATCGGTATAATTGATACCAGTGACTAACATCTGCTGCAACTCGCCTTCATCTTTGGGAGCCATCAGCACCATATTCGGGATACAGCGCAGATAGGCAATATCATACATCCCTTGATGCGTCGGCCCATCAGCTCCAACGATTCCAGCTCGATCGAGACACAGGAAGACGGGGAGATGTTGGATGCAAGCATCGTGAACGATCTGATCGAAGGCTCGTTGTAGGAAGGTCGAATAAATTGCGGCTACCGGACGCATCCCTTCGGTGGCTAAACCAGCAGCGAGCGTAATCGCATGTTGTTCGGCGATACCGACATCGACATAACGATCGGGTAATTTGGCCTGAAATTTATCCAAACCAGTCCCCGTACCCATCGCGGCGGTAATTGCCACAATGCGCGGATCGTTTTCAGCCAGCGCGATCAGGGTATCGGCGAATACCTTGGAATAAGTCGGCGGCTTGGGTTTGCTGGCGGGGGCACTTTTACCAGTGGCGAGATTGAATGGACTTTGGGCGTGATAGCCTTCGCGATCGCTTTCGGCGATGGCGTAGCCTTTACCCTTGGTAGTGGCAACGTGGACGATGACGGGGCCTACATGTTTGTGAGCACCCTCAAAGGTGCTAATCAATTCTTCCAGATTGTGACCGTCTACAGGGCCGATATAGGTAAAGCCTAATTCCTCGAATACCGCCCCAACTTTGGGGACGGCGAGCCGCTTCATCCCTTCTTTAACTCGTGCGAGTTCGGGCGAAATCGATTCGCCCACAAACGGGATATGTTTGAGTTGTTCTTCAATGTTGTCGCTGAGGAACTGAATCGGCGGACTGACGCGCAATTTGTTTAAATAGCGGGGAATTGCGCCGACATTGGGCGAGATCGACATCTCATTGTCATTTAACACCACTAATAAATTAGTTTTGGGTAAATGTCCTGCATGATCGATCGCTTCTAGAGCCATCCCTCCCGTCAGCGCACCGTCGCCAATGACAGCTACGCATTTGAAGTTTTCACCCTGAAGGTCGCGGGCGATCGCCATTCCCAAGGCCGCAGAAATGCTCGTAGACGCGTGTCCGGCTCCAAAGTGGTCGAATTTACTCTCGCCACGTTTGAGATAGCCTGCAATGCCATCCTTCTGGCGGAGCGTGTGAAAGCGATTGTACCTGCCCGTAATTAATTTATGGGGATAAGCTTGGTGTCCGACATCCCAAACGACTTTATCTCGATCGAGATCCAATGTTTGATACAGTGCCAACGTCAGCTCGACAACACCTAGCCCTGGGCCTAAATGACCGCCACTAGTCGCCACAGTCTGAAGATGTTTTTCTCTGATTTCTAGCGCGATTTGCTCTAATTGCCGAACTGATAAACCGTGCAACTGGTTTGGATGGGTGATTTCGCTTAGGTGCATAGCCAGTTTTCCCCGTCTGATACGATCTCAAATTTGATTAGCTTCTCTAACTGTAATTTATTTAGCAGGTTTGAGATCGGTAAATTCTTGGGTTGTTACAGTTATCAATGGGAATTGGGGGTTTTGGGACTAGAGATTGGCAAGATGCAAAACCGATCTTAAATCTAGCAACACCAGAATTTGAGGAGTAGCGATTCGATTCCCGATTGTCTCTACTTGACAAAAAACTTTCAATCTGAAATGATTGCTGCTATAATTCAACTATAGCCATTGCCTCAATGCACTTAATCTCCGCGCGCAGAGTAAAAGAGGCTGCGGCTAGATATCCCGATGTAGATAGAGCGATTAAAGCCTTTTGCAAAAAAGTAGAGCAAGCAGAATGGCAAAACCTCATCGAGTTGCAGCAAGACTACCAAAGTGCAGAAGCCGTAGGTAATTTTACGGTTATAAATATTAGAGGCAATAAGTATCGGATAATTCTAAGCATTGAATATGAAGAGCAAATAGCCTATTTTAAATACTTTTTAACTCATGCTGACTACGACAGAGATGAATGGAAAAACGATCTTTACTTTAGATGAAGTCAAGTATTTAGACTTACTTAAAGAATTAAAAATAGTCCCCAAGGTTATCGATACAGAAGCTGAGAACGAACGATATTTAGCGATCGTCGAATCTCTCATGTACAAAGGAAAAAATCGTACTGTAGAAGAAACAACCCTGCTGAGGTTGTTGGTGGCACTCATTGAAGAATTTGAAGAGAAATACTACTCTTTTAAAGAATGGCAACAGACGACGCCGCACGAATTTTTGCAACACTTAATGGATAGTAAAGGAATTCAGCAAGTTGACTTAGTGGGAGTACTAAGTCCATCGAGTGGGCTAATTTCATCGATCGTCAATGGCAAACGCCAAATTAGCAAAGAGCAAGCAAAGAAACTAGGAGAATATTTCAAAGTTTCACCAGGTCTATTTATCTAGCTGTTATGATATGGACGATCGGCCTCTAGAGTGCAGTAAACTATGCGATTGAAGAAGTTACCGAAATCGGCCAAGATCGGCTTAGTGACAGTATTGAGTATCGGTGCAATCTGGGCGATCTATCGATCGCTGACTCGATTGGGATATATTTTCCCGATCGCGTTATGGAGTCAAGTCTTCTGTGAAACATGTCAGAGCCAGCCTGCTTACCATCAGCCACCTAATAAATTTATTAAAACCGAACTGCCGATCGCGAAAATAGTCGGCGATAGCTTTAATAAAGCAAGTATTTCAATCTTGATTGAAAAATCAAAGTATCGCCTGACAATCTATCGAGATAAACAACCGATAAAATCTTATCCGATCGTCTTAGGCGATAATCCTAAAGGCGATAAACTCATCGAAGGCGACAGACGTACTCCTGAAGGAATTATCTATATCAAAGATCTTTATCCGCATCCCGAATGGTCTAAATTCTTGTGGTTGGACTATCCCAATGCTGACTCCTGGCGCAAACATTTAAGTGCCAAACAAACGGGGAAAATTCCTTGGAATGCATCGATAGGTAGCGATGTCGGCATTCATGGCGTACCAACAAAGTCAGAAGATTTAATTTCTAAGCAAACTAATTGGACGTGGGGATGTATTTCGCTCAAAAATGCCGATGTCGATGAAGTTTATCATGTATCGCGCACGGGTACTCTGGTTGAAATCGTCCCCTAAGTTATTATAGATCCCCGACTTCTTCGAGAAGTCGGGGATCTGGCCGAGAGCTAATGTAGATAATATTAGTCGATCGAGATCCTGGGTATGCTAAAGATCGATAAAATAGCGCAATATTACAACTTTTATGGCTGGCACTCGGCAAATTCCCCAACGCTACGTTAGAATCAGTAAATACTTATCCAAACACTTGCGCCATCAGCCAGAACGACTGGGATTGGAACTTTTGCCAGGTGGCTGGATTGAAGTAGATAAGCTGCTAGCAGCAGCATCAGCACATGGATTTGAGATTAGTCTAGCCGATCTACAACAGGTAGTTGCCACCAATGATAAACAACGTTTTGCATTTAATGAATCTGGCGATCTGATACGTGCCAATCAAGGACATTCGATCGAGATCGACTTACAGCTTCCAGTCCAGACACCCCCAGATACTCTCTATCATGGCACTCACATTAAAGCGATCGCCGCAATTTTTGCATCGGGATTGCAAAAAATGTCTCGTCACCACGTTCATCTCACCACAAATCTGAACACGGCATTCAAAGTGGGTGGTAGGCGGGGTGAAAGTATCATCTTGGTGATAGATGCGCTGGCGATGGTTGCTGACGGTTATAGCTTTTACGTGACAGATAACGATGTGTGGTTGGTAGAGGCGGTACCCCCACAATATTTAACACAATTGGATGGCGTGCCAAGAGAGTGAAGCTCTCGAGAGCAAATTTTAGGATAAATAATAAATATGGGCTACGATAATTTCAATCAGAGTAATAACGCTCAAAGTAAAGGACTATTAGCATCGGGCTGGCGACCTCTGAATCGAGATTTAGACATCGGCTTTTTTGCCAATATTGTGGTTAATGATACCTGGAGTTTGGCAAAACGCAGTGCCGATTTTGTCAGCGATGTTGCCGATGCACTCAGTCGCAAACAATACTCCTGGTGGGCGAATATTCTGAATGTATTTTCGGATAGCGTGCAGTACGAATTTAACGAACTGTGGAATTTTATCACGCCCGATCCGGCTTCGCCCGATCGACGTCACAAAGATGTTTTAGTCGCCCAAACTCCGATCGTCCAATTAGTCAGTCGCGATAGCATTCCGATCGATTATGTGTTAAATCGTTTGGAAGAAATTACCGTCAAAAATATTCTAGAGATTTTAGGCACACCCGATCTAATTACCCAATACTATTGGGAGCGGTATTTTTACTTTCCACCCGAACGATTCACCACCTGGGAACGACTGGAAGTCTTGGGCTATGTTTCGGCATACTGGAAAGAGTACGACATCTGGGTGCAAGTTGAGACATTTGAAAAAGGCAAACGTCAATACACAATTTCGGCTCCAGATCTAGCACCATTAATTAATAAAGCTACCTTCGATGTAGCGGTGATTTTAAGCGGCTATAAAAGTCGCGTTGGTAAAATCAATAGCGAGTATCCAATTCGCTCCTTCCCCGCCGAAATTCAGAGCTTTACCGATCGCGTTCAACAAGCAATTTTGAGCGAACAGCAAGTAGCCGTACTAATTAACGGCGAACCTGGAACTGGTAAAACCGTCTGGACGCAAGCGATCGCCAAAGAAGTCTTGATGCCGCTAGGATATGTGATTTTTATCCTCGATCATGATGCTGTCGAAAACTTCGTACCGCCGAGTTATTTAGAACGGATTTGTTTGATTATTAATGAAGCCGATAACTTAGCTAAAAATCGCGCTCTTGAATCCGCTCAAGAAAATAGTAAAACCGAACATATTTTAAGTTTACTCGATGGTACCCTCTATCAAAGTGTCATCGATGAATCGGGAATTCATATTCAACAAAAGTTGGTAGTTTTAATGACTTGCAATACTACCGATCGAATGGATCCCGCGCTGTTACGCAAAGGACGGGTTGATTTCACCTATGAATTCGTTCACAAATTTGTCTAGTAGTCTCCTGTAAATCTGGTAGAGGCAATTCATGAATTGCCCCTACCAGATTTACGTCAGTATGTACATAAGTTTACTGGCCTTGGTTTTCGGTTGGTTTACTCCCCCCTAAATCCCCTCATAAAGCAGAATAAATTAGTTGTCATCAGAGCAACCCTGAAACCATAGTGCTTAGTCTTTAACCGCCCTGAAATAAATTTCGGGCTAACAGCGAAAGTTCACTTCAGTGAACTAAAACGTTAGACTAGATTTACCAGAGACAGAAAGAGGAAATAGACACATAATTTCCGCTATCTAATACTATGATATGAGCTTCGTGGCTCAATACTGTTCGGTTAAGCTAGGAGGCTGTTAAAGTTAGGTATTGTCGAGCTGAAATTTGCAACACCGCTTATGCAACTGAGTGAGTTCACATTAACGGCGGCCTCGGTAGAACCAGAAGAGGTATTTAAAGCACTAGAAACGGTAATCCAGCCGGAAACAATCAACCATGCAATTGAAACAACTCAGTCGCAGGCAGAGCGTAACCGACGGTTACCAACTGAGCTAGTAATATCAGTAGTGATGGCAATGAGCTTGTGGTCGAACGATTCAATTGTGGATGTGCTCAAGAATCTAGTAGATGGCTGGAGTCACCAATTAATTCGGCTTGGTCAGCGATGGTCAACGCCAAGCAAATCATCGATTAGCGAAGCTCGGCAAAGAGTTGGTCCACGGGTCATGAGTCGGCTATTTGCACTAGTGGCCAAACCACTAGCAACACTTGACACACCAGGCGCATTTCTGAATGGATTGCGGTTGATGGCAATCGACGGCACTGTATTTGATGTTCCAGAGACGGAAGCAAATGCCAGAGTATGGGGATATCCTGGCTCACGACCAGGTACCCATGCCGCCTTTCCCAAAGCCCGACTGGTGTTATTGGTGGAAGCGGGAACGCATTTCTCCATTACGCTTGGGTTTTACTGGCTCTCTCAAAGTAGTTCGCCGTGCTGTGGTTAAGTTTCAAGTGGCTTCCCCCTCTGAACTCCCCTTTTTTTGAGTTGGCTGATTGATGAAATTATCTCTCAACAAATTCCGCCTCGACAAGCTCGCAGGAATCCTCGTGTTGTCAAGAAACCTCGGTCGAAGTTTCCCGCTCGAAAACGACTACACCGAGGCAATGGCACTACAATTACACGACTTACTTTCACTATTCCTTCGACTGCCTAACTCTTATCCGAACAGTATTGCTTCGTGGCTCAGATCCGAACGGCATAGCCACATTAATTGTCTGGGGTAAATGTTCGCTGAATTCGGCGCATTTTTAGGTGATGTTCGGTGCGGTCGACGTATTCTTGGTAAGATATATCCGGAATTTGACAATGCGATCGATCGAACAGATCGATTAAAGACACAGAAATCTGTTGCTCGATCGATGTTTTTAATACTGGCGGTACTTTGACAAAAACTTCGATCGCCGGCGGACTGATTTGCACGAC